>JBJTRB010000138.1:0-3331 GCA_046075925.1 Bacteroidota bacterium
AGGGATTGGAGAGGAAACCAGTTTCTATCAAGACACTGGGCATTGCCGTTTTATAGAGCACAAGAAATCCTGCCTGCTTGACTCCGCGACCATACCTGCCGCTCTCAGAAAGTTCGTTCTGGACCGCCGTAGCGAAATCTAGACTCTGCTCCATGAAGGTGTTCTGATACAGCGAGAAAATGATATCCGCCTCCGGGCTGTTCGGGTCGAATCCCTCGTATTGTGTCTTGTAATCCTTTTCCAAAACAACAACGCTGTTCTCCCGACGGGAGACATTCAGATTGGCTTCCGTCTTGTGCAGACCCATGATGTACGTCTCCGGACCCCGAGGTTCCTGGTTGCACATTTCTTTTCTACGTTTCTTGTCGTAATAACAGGCCGAGTTGCAATGGATACAGATGAAAAGGTCGGCATGCGCGTTATTGGCGATCTGGGCTCGCTCGTGTAACTCAACAAATACATCCGACTTACGGGTATAAACCACCCTGACACCTTGCAGATTGTCCTCGATGAATTGACCCAGCTTCAGGGCTATTCCCAATGCCACATCCTTTTCCTTGGTGCCTGCCTTACCCAGACAACCCGAATCATGCCCTCCATGTCCGGCATCGATCACAACCGTGCGCACAAGGCCCTTTCCGACGACCGAAAAAGACAACAGCACCAGTATCAAGCCCAAGGCCGTGAGACGAGCGACTCCTTCCACCCAGGAAGCGTTTATTTTGATTAGTTTTGACACCTGTAACCTTGTAAAACCCAGTCCGGATTTGCCATCGCAATTTCCCAAATTATGCGCCTTGGGGCTGGTTTTGACCCTTGGTCTTTTTCAACACCATCATGTTGAGGCAAATGGCTTACCGAACGACTTTTCGGCTTACCCTGACACCACCCGCTCACTGGCTGATTCCACCTTATTATCCGCCGATTCCACAGAGGAGGAGGCCATTTTGCCCTTTCCGATAAAATACCATGCCACCGATTCCATCCGGGTGGAGGTTGACAGCCAGGTAGTTTACCTGTATGGTAAAGCGCGGGTCGATTACGACGACTTACAGTTGACTGCTGATTTCATCCGGATCGATATGAACCGGAAGGAAGTCAGTGCGGAAGGGCTTCCTGATTCGACCGGTGCGCTACAAGGCAAACCCGAGTTTTCCCAAGGCGCCCAGGAGTTCAAGGCGACATCGATGCGGTACAACTTCGAATCCAAGAAGGGTAAGATCAGCTACGTGATAACCTCCGAAGGAGATGGTTATATTCATGGCGAGACCGTCAAGAAGGATCCGGAAAACAATTTCTATATCCGCAACGGTCAATACACGACCTGCGACCAGGAGCATCCCCATTTCTCGATCACCTCGAATAAACTGAAGGTGATCAAGGACGATAAGATCGTAACGGGCCCGGCCTACCTATCGATCGAAGACATCCCTACTCCGCTCGCCATTCCGTTCGGTTTTTTCCCGAACAAGCAAGGTCGAAGCTCGGGCATCATCTTTCCCGGATTCGGCGAATCAGCCGAACGCGGATTCTATTTCCAGCGCCTGGGCTATTACTTCGGTTTCAGCGACTATTTCAACCTCTCTCTGACAACCGACCTCTACACGAAAGGCAGTTACACCATCGATCTGGGATCTCAATACCGTAGTCGGTATCGCTTCAATGGCAACCTGCGGCTGAGTTATGCCTACACCGCCATCGGTGAAAAGGACTTGCCTGATTACTCCTACCGAAAAGACTTCCATGTCTCCTGGTCCCACTCACAGGACCCCAAGGCGAATCCGAACCACACCTTCAGTGCGAATGTGAATGCAGGAACCTCCAACTATTATCAGAACACGATTTCATCGTTGAACAACTACTTGTCCAATACCTTCCAATCCTCCATCACGTACACCCAACTTTTTCCGGACAAGCCCATCAACCTTACGCTTGCCATGAATCATTGGCAAAACACCATCACCAATGATATCCGCATCACGCTGCCGGATGTCAGTTTCGGTGTGTCAAGGTTCAATCCTTTCAAAAGAAAAGTCCAAAGCGGCCGCGTGCGCTGGTATGAGAAAATCGGCGGGAGCTATACCATGCGGGGGACAAATTTCATCCAGACGAAAGACTCTTTGTTATTCCGGCAGCAATCGCTCGATCAGATGCAGAATGGTATGCAGCACAGTCTCCCCTTCTCCACTTCCATCAATCTGCTCAAATACATCACCGTATCGCCAAGCATCAATTACACCGAAAGATGGTATTTGAAAACAACGGAGTACGACTGGAACAATGAGCAATCGAAGGTGGATACCATCACACGCGAAGGCTTCAAAGCTTCGCGCGATTATTCCATTTCGGTCGGCATGCTGACAAGAGTGTATGGCATGTTCCAATACCGTAAAGGCCCCGTTGCCGCTATCAGGCATGTCATGACGCCTTCCGTGTCCTTCAGCTTCCGTCCTGATTTCAGTGAAGCGCGTTACGGATACTACAAACAGGTCCAGGTAGACACTTCAGGCAGAACTTCCACCTATTCCATTTTTCAGAACGGCGTATACGGTGGGCCTTCGGCAGGAAAATTCGGTGCGCTGAATTTTTCATTCGACAACAACCTGGAAATGAAAGTGAGGACAAAGACCGATTCCGGAGAAGTCCTGAAAAAAATCAAGTTACTGGAGAGTCTGCGCTTCAATTCCTCCTACAACCTCATTGCCGACTCCATGAAATGGTCGCCGGTAGGATTCAGCGGTAGAACAACGTTTGCGAACAAAATGATCATGACCTTCGGCGGAACATTGGACCCTTACGCCTATGACGAAAACAACCGGGACTACAACCGTTACCTGGTCGATGAAACGGGAAGGTTGTTCCGGTTGACGAATGCCAACCTGGCCTTCAATTTTTCTTTGGCGGGAAAGACGAATGCTGAAAAACTCACGCCACGACAAATCAACGAGTACGTGAACGATCCGGCATCCTACGTCAACTTCGATATTCCTTACAGCCTTTATGTGGGCTACAACATGAACTATTCCAAACGAGGTACGGCTGAGGCCAACCTAAACCAGTCGATCACCTTCAACGGCGACTTGTCACTCACACCGAAATGGAAAATCGGATTCAACTCCTGGTATGATGTGGTGGACGGAGAGTTCACCAGCTTTTCCACTAGCATCTATCGCGACCTGCACTGCTGGGAGATGAGGATGAACTGGATACCGTTTGGCGGACAAGAGAGCTATAGCTTCCAGATCAACGTGAAGTCAGCGATGTTGCAGGACCTGAAACTGAACAAGCGGAAGGACTTCTTCAACTGATCGGTCCGACTTTCCGCTTCATC
>JBJTRB010000139.1:0-2228 GCA_046075925.1 Bacteroidota bacterium
GTATTGCCAATGATCGAGCAGGCAAGAAAAAAAGGTGTCACCATCAGTGCTGAAACATGCCCGCACTACCTTTACTTCTCCGCGGACAAGATTCCGGATCATGACACCCGCTTCAAATGCGATCCACCGATCCGGGACGAAGCGAATCGAAACAGCTTATGGACCGGATTGGAGCGTGGCGACCTCAGCTTCATCGTATCGGACCACCGACCGGCTCCTGCCGAAATGAAGGAGATTGAAACCGGACATTTTACAAAATCACGAAGCGGGATACCTTCACTTCAATTCACACTTCCTGTTTGCTGGACTGCAGCTCAGAGCATGAAAATCCCATTAGGGAAACTTTCTTTTTGGATGAGTACGAGTGTCGCCGAACGGTTCGGCCTGGACACAAAAGGTGTCATCAAAGAAGGATTCGACGCCGACCTGGTGATTTGGAATCCTGCCAAAAAAATGAAAGTGAACAAGCACATCATCCGTTCACGCCACGCCTATTCGCCCTATGAAGGTGAGATGCTTTCCGGAGTCGTAGAAGAGACCTGGGTAGGCGGCATCAAGGTGTACGACCGTGGCGACTTTCCGAACAAGCATTCAGGGAAAGTCCTATTGAAGAATCTGAGTTTATAATCCGGAGACGAATCAATAGCGCTCCTTTACGCGAGTGGCTTTCCTGATTTCCTTTTGCTGCAATGGCCTGAGTATGGAGAGGCCGATTGCAAAATGCGAACTACTGGTGTGCAGCGGCATGATGGTACCATAGACATCGTCGGAGACCATGAACACATTGAACAATCCGAATTGACCGACCACACTGGCACCGAAGGTGACAAAATTACCACTCTGCAGGCAGAGGCTTCCACCGAAAGTGAAGTGCTTCCCTGCTTTGTATCTCCCCATGGCGGTCAGATGTGGAATAAATTCGTTCTTGAAGAAAACGCTTCTGATGGCCATGACGCCTGAAAACCTCGGATTGAAAATGTACTCGCCACTTAGAAGGAGTTGCACGGGCAGAGCCGTAGTGTACTCGTCATTGGTTTGTTGTACATCAAACGCATTCTTGAGTGAATCCACATAAGCCTTCACGACATCGATCGTATCGGCATTCGAATTGAGTACATCTTCCACCGCAAGCCCACTGAAAGAATAGTATCCATTATCCAAACGGTAATTGACAGGTGTGGTCTTCCAAGTGATCGATCCGATGTCCAGCACATCCAGGGCAACTGTCAATCGATCGTCCGGCGTGAATGCTGCACCAAGATTGAATGCCCATCCGCCATTACCGGTTCCGAATACATAACCCGTCATACCGCCAGGACTATTCGAGACAGAGTCAAGACCTCCAGGGGTGTTGAGCGGCGTGCAGGTATTGACTACCAGGTCCGATGAAAGCTGCAATTCATAGTCGTTCGTAGCGGTGTTAGCTCGAAGCGTTTGCATGCTGGTAGAGGCATTGTCGGTGCCAAATAATTTCCGCACACGGAATCCTGCAGCCCATTTTTCCGTGATCTTTTGGTTGATGCCCAAACCTATCTCCCAATATCGAGTTGCATCAAAACCGGTTTTGGAAAGGTCGACCGTACTTCCTATGAATGCACCATTCCCCTTGTACAAGAACTCCAGCAACTCTTTGGGATAACGGAACGTCATGCCTGCGCGGTGACTGACATTCATGCTGATGTAATATTTACCTACTCCTATTCCCGCACCGAACAGATCAATGGAGCTACCGAAGGACAACGTGTTATGGTTCCGAAGCTTACCGATCAATCTGGGAATATCGATATAAGCACCGGTGTCTGTCAACGTGTGAGCATCCAGATAGGAAAGGCCATCATTGATGAAGCGGGTATTGACACACGTAAGCCCTGGCAAGCCGATGAAGAATTTATTGGAAGGAATCAGCGAAGGACGATCGAAAACGGGCACGCCCGTCTCTTTCAGAAAAGGGAGCTGAGCATCGTACTGCGACAAGGCGCGCAAAGGGGCGCTGATTAGCGACAGTATGAACAGTTGAAAAAGCCAACCCTCGAACAACCGGTGCATCCTACTCATTCGGCATCGATTTTAAGTTTGGCTCGTGCACCCAATTTGATTACAAGGTTATCATCATCCCGGATGACAACACGCGTAGGCGGAGAAGTGGTATTAAGGACCGTGCGCACCACTACCTGGTCCGCACCGTAAATGCGTTGCAATCGCTCCTGACCTATAGGTTCATCGTGTAA
>JBJTRB010000140.1:0-8703 GCA_046075925.1 Bacteroidota bacterium
ACATCCTGCCATGCGGCTGCGAACAATAAAGGTCCGCTTGCGTAACCGCCGACCCCGATGGCTGCATCCGGCTTGAACTCGCGTACGATTTTTCGCGCTGACAATAGACTATCGGCCATCTTGAATGGTAATGCCAGATTGGACAAGGCAAGTCTCCTTTGCAGACCAGCAATGTTCAATCCGATGATCCGAAATCATGCAGCAGGCACTTTCTCCATCTCCATTCTTCCCTTGGCGCCGACAAACAGGATTTCATTCTCAGGATTCGCTTTCATCAGTGATTGAGCGATCGATACTGCCGGAAAGATGTGTCCACCAGTACCGCCACCGCTGATGATGACCTTGATTTTAGGCCGCTGCAAGCTCATCGCCTCCTTCGCGTTTCTCTTTTTCGACCTGACGACTGACACTAAGTACGATACCGACGCCGATGCTGGTGAACCAGATGGAAGATCCACCCATACTTACCAACGGCAAGGGCTGTCCGGTGACTGGGAACAAACCCACTGCCACTGCCATGTTGATCATGGCCTGGAATATCAGTATGAAAGTACACCCGACCGACAATAGCGTGCCGAATGCCATCGGACTATGATGGATGAAACGAATGACCCTGTAAAACAAGAGCAGATAAAGGAATACCAATAAGGCCCCACCCAGTAGACCATATTCTTCCACGATGATTGCGAAAATGAAATCGGAATACGGATGAGGAAGAAAATTGCGCTGCGAACTGTTTCCTGGGAATTTTCCGACAAGCCCTCCAGTTGCAATCGCGATTTTGGCTTGATCGGTCTGATAGGTATCCTCTTGTTCCGGACTGCTGAATCGTTCGATGCGAGCCATCCAGGTCTTGATACGACCTGTATGGCCGGTTGCAAAGGCCAGCGCTATATAAATGGCAAAGCCTGCCACCCCCAAACCGAACATTGAAAAAATGTGCTTGAGCGGAACCCTTCCGATCAGCATCAGAAAGAGACAGGAAATGAAGAGCACCGAGGCCGTGGAGAAATTGGCAGGAAGAATGAGTCCGCACACCATCATGATCGGAACCATGATCGGTAGGAATACACTTCTGAATGTCATCTCCTCTTCCTGTTTCTTTGAAAGCATTCTTGCCACATACATCACCAGCGCCAGCTTTGCGAAATCGGAAGTCTGAAACGTGATATTGGTTCCAGGCAGGGTAAGCCAGCGGCTTGCCTCGTTGAGATTGGTACCCAATGCCAACGTAAGCGCGAGTAGCGGAAGCGTGATGATCAACGCCAAAAAAGAGACCTTGGAATAGACCGTATAACGGATGCGGTGCGCCACGTACATCAACACAATACCCAAAGCGACGATAATGACATGCTTATACAGGTAATACTCTGTATTGCCGCTTTGGTATTTGTATGCCAGCGTTCCGGTACTGCTGTACACGGCGAGCAATGAAAAAATGGAAAGGATGAAAACGATCAACCAGATGGTCCGATCACCCTTGAAATACTTGTCCAGCCAGGTCGACTGCATGGTGTCTTATTTTAAAAGTACAGGATCAAAGAGCCCTCACGGCTTTCTTGAACTGACGGCCGCGATCCTCGTAATTCTCGAACAGATCGAAGCTGGCGCAAGCAGGCGACAACAACACCACATCGCCTTTTTTACCGAAGCGATAAGATGCCTGTACGGCCTCTTCCGCCGTGCGTGTTTCGACAATCTGAGGAACGATGTCCTTGAATGCCTTCAACACCTTTCGGTTATCCGTTCCCAGGCACACGATCGCCTTGACTTTGTCTTTGGCCAATTCGATCAACGTGGAATAGTCGTTACCCTTGTCGACACCACCCAGGATCAGGATGACCGGACGGTTCATGCTTTCAAGTGCGTACCAGGTGGAGTTGACGTTGGTCGCTTTTGAATCGTTGATGAATTCGATTCCGTGAACGGAAGCGACGACTTCCAGTCGGTGTTCGACATTACGGAAATCAGAGAGACTTTCACGGATGACTTCCTTGCGGATGTCGAGAACACGTGCCGCGATACCGGCAGCCATTGAATTGTAGAGGTTGTGTTTGCCTTGCAGGGCGAGCTCATGGATGATCATAGAGAATGGTTGTTGATTTGGTGTGGTTTGTATGTTAAGTTTTTGGTCTTCCAGCCAGGCACCTTCCGTCAGGCGCGATTTGATCGAAAACGGATACCTCTTCGCTGATCCGGCGATGAAGGAGAGATGATCGGTCGTGATCGGATCATCACAACAGTAGATGAATGAATCAGCAGCCGACTGATTCCGGGTGATGCGGAATTTCGAGCGGACGTAATTGCTCAACTCATAATCGTACCGATCGAGGTGATCAGGAGTGATATTGGTAAGGATCGCGATATCGCATTTGAAATCATTCATGCCGTCAAGCTGGAAACTGCTTAACTCGATGACATAATGATCATACGCACCTTCGGCAACTTGCAATGCCAGACTTTTACCCACGTTTCCTGCCAGCCCGACATTGAACCCAGCCTTCTTCAGAATATGATGCGTAAGCAGCGTCGTTGTGGTTTTACCGTTCGTACCGGTGATTCCGATCATTTTGGCGTTCGTATAACGACCCGCAAACTCGATTTCGGAAATAACGGGGATGCCTTGCTCCACGAATCGATGAACGACCGGTGCCTTATCAGGTATTCCCGGGCTCTTTATCACTTCGACAGCATCGGAAATCCTGTCGGCATCATGCCCTCCCTCTTCCCAATCGATACCATGAAGCTGCATCAATCGTTTGTACTCAGGCTTGATGACGCCACTGTCCGAAACGAATACGCCCAGTCCTTTCTTCTTAGCAAGGACAGCCGCTCCTACACCGCTTTCAGCGGCGCCGAGGACTACGATATGACGATCATTTACGGACATGAAAACCGATCAACGAAGCTTGAGAGTTATGACACTTACCACCGCCAGCATGATTCCGATGATCCAGAACCTGGATACGATCTTCGACTCGTGGTAACCTGATTTCTGATAATGGTGATGCAATGGCGACATTTTGAAAATCCTTCTTCCTTCGCCGTATTTCTTCTTTGTGTATTTGAAATAGCTGACTTGCAGTACGACTGAAAGGTTCTCCACGAAGAAGATGCCGCACAATACGGGAATCAAAAGCTCTTTCCGTATGGCGATGGCGAACGTAGCGATGATGCCACCGAGTGCAAGGCTCCCTGTGTCGCCCATGAATACTTGAGCAGGGTATGCGTTATACCAAAGAAAACCGACACACGCACCGACGAAGGCTGCCATGAAGACCACCAGTTCGCCAGTGAACGGGATATACATGATGTTGAGATAATTCGCGAAAACGGTATTACCCGACACGTAAGCCAGTATTCCCAAAGTAGCCCCCACGATGGCAGATGTACCAGTCGCCAATCCATCGATACCATCGGTGATGTTGGCGCCGTTCGATACGGCAGTGATGATGAGGATGACAATCGGGATGAAAATCAACCATGCCCAACGCTTATAATCTTCGCCTATCCACTTCAACAGATTCGCATAATCGAACTCGTGATTCTTGAGAAACGGAATCGTGGTCTTGGTCGACTTGATCGACTCCTTAGAGTATAACAGGTCTCCGCTTTGGCGGATATCTTCGATCACATTGGACTTGCTTTGCTCGATCCTGATCTCGGATGTGGTCAAACGTTCCTTGACAACCACGTTTCGATTGAAGTAGAGTGTCAGGCCGACGATGAGACCAAGACCGACTTGCCCCAAGATCTTGAAACGACCAGCCAATCCCTCTTTATCTTTCTTGAATACTTTGATATAATCATCCAGAAAACCGATCAGTCCCAACCAAATGGTTGTGACTAGCATCAGTATGATATACACATTCAGCAGTCTGGCGAATAGAAGTGTGGGCACCAGGATGGCTGCCAGGATGATGAAGCCGCCCATCGTGGGTGTTCCTTGCTTTTCCTTTTGACCCTCCAGTCCGAGATCACGGACCGTCTCTCCGACTTGCAGCCTGTGCAACAAGCGGATGATCTTTTTCCCAAGCAGCAAGGAAATGATCAACGATGTGATGACCGCCAATGCTGCACGAAAAGAGATATACTGGAAAACGCCTGCTCCGGGAAAATCGAAGTGCTGATCGAGGTAACGGAATAGGTAGTAGAACATATCAGACGATGGTTTTGAATAATTCGTCAAGTATCTTCTTGTCGTCGAAGGGATGACGTACTCCCTTCACTTCCTGGTATTTCTCATGACCCTTGCCTGCCAACAGGATGATATCGCCCGGATGAGCCAGCGCCACTGCGGTCTTGATAGCCTCTTTCCTATCGACAATGGACAAGGTTTTTCCTGCATACTGCAGATCCACACCTTGCTCCATCTGATGGATGATGGCAGCGGGATCTTCCGAGCGCGGATTATCGCTGGTGAGAATGACTTTAGCACTGGACTCACATGCAATCCGAGCCATCACCGGTCTTTTAGCGGTATCCCGATCACCTCCGCAGCCGACTACGGTGATGATGCGGCCTGCACCGGAATTGACATCGTGGATGGTAGATAAAACGTTCTTCAGTGCATCGGGAGTATGCGCATAATCGATCACACCGACCACTTTATTGGAAGAGGTGATGTAATCAAAGCGGCCTTCGACCGGATGCAGTGCGCTGAGTGCAGTAAGGACTTTCAACTTATCCTGACCCAGCATGATAGCCGCCGCATATGCAGCTGTAAGGTTGTAGGCGTTGAAACTTCCTACCAGGCGACACAGGATTTCCTGTCCGTCGATATGCATGAGCAGACCGGAAAACTGGTTCTCGATCACCTTGCACTTGAAGTCGGCCATACTCCTGACACCATAGGTCCTTTTCACCGCCCGCGTGTTTTGCAACATCACTTCCCCATTACGGTCGTCTGAATTGGTTATGGCGAATGCCTCGGCCGAAAGACCATCGAAGAATCCTTTCTTGGCCTTCAGATACGCATCGAAGGTCTTGTGGTAATCCAGATGATCGTGTGTGATATTTGTAAAGACACCTCCGGCGAAAGTCAGTCCTGCGATACGCTGCTGGACCACCGAATGAGAACTCACCTCCATGAAGGCATAAGCACAATCTTCCTCCACCATCGCTGATAACAGCTCGTTCAATTGCACCGGATCAGGCGTAGTATGTGTGCTGGGAATGACCTGGTCATTCACCTGGTTACGTACTGTAGAGATAAGTCCTGCCCCGAAGCCCAACTGCCTGAACAACTGGAATAACAAGGTGACAGTGGTCGTTTTACCGTTGGTGCCGGTCACGCCTACCAACTTCAATTTCTCCGAAGGGTTATCATGAAAATTGGAAGCGATGATTCCCAGCGCAGACGCGGAATCACTTACCTTCACGTAGGTGACGGAATCCTTTATGACTTCAGGGAAAGTTTCACATACGACGGCACAAGCTCCTGAGGATACGACCTGCTCGATGAAAGCGTGGCCGTCTGACTGCGTGCCTCGCACTGCAACGAACAGCGTACCCTCACGCACCTTGCGCGAATCGAATGCGATGTCGGTTATTTCGACAGCTGTTGAGCCACGAACCTCCAGGATTCCTGCCTTGTAAAGGACGTCTTTCAGCTGCTTCATCAGTTGAGTTCTATCTGGATGTGCTGGCCCTTACCGATGGGTGTGCCTGGTTTCAATGATTGACTTACAACGGAACCTTTCCCCGACAACCGTACTTGCAATCCCGAGTTCTCCAGCAGGAAAAGCGCGTCCATGGCTCCCATGCCGACCACATTGGGTACGGTACCGTTTACAGTAGGACGAGCTACCATACTGAGAATACCATCGGCTACGGACGCTCCGACCCATGAAGCTTCGGTTGCCGAAGCAGCATGGTCGACACGAATCGAGTTGAGCACTTTGACCAGGTCTTTTGAATTTCCCGCCTTGGCTAATGGAAGAGGATCATTGATGGTAGTGTCCTTTTGCAAAGGAGTGGATTGCAGCTCCAGATGCGTGGAATAGACTTTGTCCGCTATGTCTTTGAAAATAGGAGCGGCGACAGCGCCTCCGTAATAAACATTGTTGGATGGCGCGTATACCACGACAATGCAGGAATACTTCGGCTTATCAGCAGGAAAGTATCCGACAAAAGATGCCTGATAGGACATGTTCGACTTATCGTAACCGAACTTTGGTCGGCTGATCTGTGCGGTGCCCGTTTTTCCAGCGACCTTGTAAGGAGATTTATTGAGTACGGAAGCGGTTCCTTGATCCACTACACCCTCCATCATCGCACGCGCCTTCGCCAAAGACACAGGGGATGCGATGGAATCACGGATCACCTCCGTGGGAAACGAATCCACAAGCTGACCGCGATACCTGATCTCACGTACGAATTTCGGACGCACCATCTTACCATCGTTGGCGACGGCATTGTAGAAAGCCAGAATCTGTAGCGGCGTCAACTTGGTCTCGTAACCGATGGACATCCATTGCAAGGAGATCTTCGACCACATTTTGTCGTCCTCGTCTTTGATCAGCGGATCGCCCTCCCCTTTTATCTGTAAGCCGAGTGGCTCACCCAGACCGAACGAGCGGACTTTGTCTACGAAGGCCTGTGGATTGGAGCGATATCCTTTGAATATGACTTGAGAGGTGCCGACGTTGGAAGAGGTTTCAAACACTTGCTTGAGTGTCAGACGCGAAGAATGAGGAGGATGCGAATCCTCCATCTTGAAGCCGGAATAGAAAACCTTACCGTTGTTGACAGTGACGACATCCCCAGTATCGGCCAGACCGTCGTCGATGGCAGCCAGTAAGGAAGCCAGCTTGAACGTGGAGCCCGGTTCGGTCGCTTCAGCGATAGCGTAGTTGAAATTCTCTATGTACTCACCTTCCTTGGTCCGGGAGAGGTTGGCGATCGCCTTGATCTCACCGGTTTGCACCTCCATCAACACGGCACATCCGTGGTCGGCATTGTGGATACGCAAGTGCTCTTCCAATGAACTTTCCGCTACATCCTGTATATTCAGATCGATGGTGGTGTAAACGTCGTTACCATCACGCGGCTCGATCTCGTCCTTGTCGTTGACCGGCTTCCAGGTGTTGCCGGAAATTTTCTGCATCAAGCGCTTTCCGCTGACTCCGGTCAACTCTTCATTGAATGCTGCCTCGACACCCACCGGCTTCACATCGCGCATGGTTCCGATGGTGCGCTGGGCCAATTCGCGGAAAGGCAGTTCACGCTTGCTGCGCTCGTCGACCCGGAAGCCGCCTTTGAAGCGACCCAAACGGAAAATGGGAAGTCGCTTCAGCTTTTGAAGCTGCGGATAACTGATGCCGCGTTTGATGAGGTGGTAACCATCGTCTTCGGCGCGTGCGGTGAAGAGCTCCTCGCGGTACTCCTGCTGCGACTTATCATTGAAAATCCTTGAAAGTCCGAGCGCGAGTGAGTCGACTTTGGAATTGAACAGCTCGTCGCTGATAGCGGCGCGTCGCGCATCGAAGTGTACATCGTAAATCGGAACGGAGGTAGCGAGTAAACTGCCATCGGAAGAGAAGATGTTACCTCTTGCGGCTTCGATGTTGGTGTATTTCAACATCATGCTGTCCGCTTTGTTCCGCCAATATTCTCCCTGGGTGAACTGGATGCGGGAGATCTGAAATACGATCGCCAGACCGAAAAGGCAGATGAGGAAAAAAGAAATATAGATCCGGAAAAGGATGACCTTGCGTGCTTCCATGATGGGTCAGGGTTGCTTTTCCTCGTCGCTCCTTTCGACGACTAATTTCTCAGGCGGCTCTTTACTCTCTGTCAATCCCAGCGGAGCGGCTGATTTGGCCACTTCGGATTGTTTGCTCTCGAACATCATTTGGGAACGGGTCGAAATGAATTCGGCGCTGCGCTCGCGTAAGTCGGTTTTGGCCTTGTCTATATCCCTGATGATACGCTCGGAATAGTAGCTGTTGGCGATATAACACATCACCAGTCCGGTGAGAAAAAGTATGAAAGGCATGTTGTGTACGACTTGGTCGCGGTCGAACCACTCGAACACATTCATGAAACGGAGCCATCCACGGTTGGCACGGCGACGACGCGGCTTGGGCGCCTCTTGTTCCGCAGCCTCCTCGACTGGTGTCTCTTTCAATTTGTTCTCTGACATGGGTCAGTTCTTTGTTGCAATCCTCATTTTGGCACTACGCGCACGTGGATTCCGTGCCACTTCATCCGATCCGGGTTCGATCGGCTTCCTCGTCAGTTGTCTGAACGGGAGCTGCTCGACATTTCCGTACAGGTCCTTTTCAGCTTCACCTTCGAACCGCCCCTGCATCAGGTAATTCTTCACGAGCCGGTCTTCCAGTGAGTGATAGGATATCACGACCAATCTTCCACCCGGCTTGATCACCTCGGCACACTGCTGAAGGAATTCCTTGAGCGAAGCCAACTCGTCATTCACTTCGATCCGCAACGCCTGAAAAACCCTGGCCATGTACTGCGACTCGTTTCCGCGCTCAGCCAGCGGCAACACGACCTGTCGCAATCCGTTGGTTGTTTCCAGCGGTGCCAGACTTCTGGCTGAAACGATGGCTCTTGACAGTTCCCGTGCATTTCGCAGTTCGCCGTATTCACGGAAGACACCCGTCAACACTGGCTCGCTATAGGTATTGCAGATATCAGCTGCCGTCTTGCCCGCCATCCTGTTCATGCGCATGTCGAGCG
>JBJTRB010000141.1:0-3385 GCA_046075925.1 Bacteroidota bacterium
AACAATTATTATTACAACCAGGACGATTACTACGACTACGCCTATTCGGCTCGGCTGCGCCGCTTCTATTCTCCCTATTACGGTTACAGCTATTACGATCCGATCTACACCAACAGTTACTGGTACGATTACAGTCCGGTCAACTGGGGCGTCAGCATCTACTCCGGCTACAGCTGGTGGGCTCCATCCTCTTTTTACTATTCTCCATTCGTCTATTCACCCGGCATCTCCATCGGCATCAATGTGGGCTGGGGTGTTCCTTGTTACTCGAACTGGTACACGCCTTACTGGAACAGGCCTTGGGGCTGGGGAGGTTGGTACTCTCCAATCGGATACAACGGATATTGGGCTGGCTACAACCAGGGCTACTGGGCAGGTTACAACCACGGATATTACGACGGCTCATGGAGTATCGCTAATCCGTACTACTATAACTCGTACGATGGCAACTTCCACTACGGACCGCGTGGCGCAAGTGTCAGTGGCAATTCTCCGCGACCCAGCGGATCACAGGTTTTCGGAACAGGCCGGATGACTCAATCGGTCGGCGATAAATATGTGGACGCAGTCACACATGGTCGGATCACCCGACCCAATCCCGACAGCGACTTCGGCAAGAAGGGAGTATCTCCAGTCGATCGACCAAGCACTCGTCCTGTCGACATGACTTCACCCGCCTCAGGTAAAGGCATGGATCGCCCCTCCTCCATCGATAACGACCTTCGTCCATCTTCTCGTCCTACGGGACCGAAAGACGTGAAGGAGCCTGGAACGTACCCGAAGGATTTCATCGATCGGCCTACAGCCAAACCTGCTACTTCCACTCCCCGCAGCACGGAAGATGTCAGCCCGATAAAACCAGGTGGTCGCACGTCACCACAAGAAACCGCTCCTGTCCGCCCGGGTGTGAAAGAACCGACGAACGTTCGTCCTTATGACCAACCGAAAAATCCGGTTACACCTCGTCCATCCTCACCCGTGACTCCTTCGAACCCTAAACGAGATGATCAACGCTCGAATGATTCGAAAAACGGGGCGTACAACGGCCCTTCCAACACCTACGACCGAGGTAGAATCTCACCCTTGCAAAACAGTCCGCGCGAACAGGATGAAAGATTGTCCAATCCTAAGTCATCCGGCTCACGACCTGGCAACTCAGGCAGCAGACCGCAGCAAGATGCACCAACCAAAGAATACCGTAACAATGAAAGGCTGAACGCTACTCCACGCGGCTATGAGCAGCGTGAGCAACGGACAGAACCTTCGCAGCAACGCACAACACGACCCAGTATGGAAATGCCCAGGAGCCGTGACCAGCAGCGCGCACCGGTCTTCCAGCCACGGAATGAACCCAAGCAGTTCTCCCAACCTGGAAAACGTCGCTGAACCGATTTTTCTTTCTCACCTTCAATTGAATTGTCATGAAGCTGCCTAATCTATTCGTTTTATTTTTCGCCCTGCTGTCGGGCCTTCAAGCCACGGCACAAACCGATATCGACGCTTTCAACTTCTCGCAGCGATCGGTAGCAGGCACAGCCCGCTTCGTGGGCATGGGAGGCGCTTTTTGTGCTACGGGCGCTGACTTATCCACCATGAGTCAGAATCCTGCAGGAATCGGATTGTACCGAAGAGTAGACGTGGGCCTATCTCCATCACTTTTTACCGGTCATACCTCTTCCGACTATCTGGGAGGAAGAACCGAAGATGGACGCACGGGCTTCAACATCGGTAATGCCGGAATGGTCTTCGCATCCGACCCGCAGCAAGGAAATCCGGACGGCTGGGTGAATTGGAGTTTCGGAGTAGGATACAATCGCTTGTATGACTTCAACAATGTCAAATCCTTCGAAGGCTTCAATACGACCAGTTCATTGCTCGACTACTTCGCTTCGTCTGCCAAAGGCATCCCCTACGAAAACCTGGATGATTACTCCAATTATCTGGCTTATTACGTCTTCCTGATAAATCCGGACTCGCTCAACAATTATACAAGTGCAGCTCCCGGTGGAAACGTCTTACAACGCCGCACTTCCGAGACCCGCGGGGGCATCGGAGAAACATCCCTGACACTCGCAGGTAATTACATGAACAAATTATACATAGGCGGCTCCCTTGCTTTCTGCAACCTGCGCTACAGCGAGGATACGTATTTTGAGGAGCTGGACTCAAAGGGACTGGTGACCGACACTTTCAAAAAACACACCTATGGCCAGTACCTGGATACGGAAGGATCCGGGGTCAACGTGAAATTCGGATTGATTTATCGTGCTGCCGATTTCATCCGCATAGGTGCCACTATCCACTCGCCTACTTGGTATGAACTGAGCGATGCTTACTCGAGCGACATCGTCGCCACCTTCGATGGCAACACCACAAAAACAAAACAGTCCGCTCAAGGAGCTTTCGACTATCGCTTTACATCGCCCTTCCGTGCAATCACCGGATTGACCCTCATGTGGCAAGACAAAGGCCTGCTTGCGCTTGATTACGAATTCACGGATTACGGACAAGCCAGTTTCAGTGCGCCTTTTACCGGCTATTCTCAGGTGAACTCCGATATCAGAAAGAATTACACCAGCAACAACACCTTCAGAGCTGGAGCCGAATGGCGTTACAAAAACATCAGCCTACGAGGCGGGTACGGATTCTCCACATCACCCATCAATGCAGACAGGAAAGTATCGGGATACGATTTTTCACAAACACGCTACAGCGGCGGAATCGGGCTTCGCGATAAACGGTTCTATCTGGATCTTTCCTACCTGTACTCCATCACGCGCTCGTATACACAACCGTACTATCTTGAAAACGTCGTTGTAGACGGCAGTTACGAAAAGGTTTACGGATCCAACTTCACATTGACCCTGGGAGCACGTTTCTAAAAACACTTCCTAAAAAGGTCATCGCGCCTCCAACCGTCGAATTCCCTCTCTCGCACTACGATCGATACTGTTCCGGTAAGGATGATCGGGCATGGAGAGACAAAGGCGGTAGTAATATTCAGACGAATCCAGCATGCCTTCGTGCTCGAAATGAATAGCGACCTGGAGTGCGCTATTGGCAGGGTAATGACTCTTGGAAAAATGTCCTGTTTGAACGACTGATCTGAATCCGTTGGTTGCTGCCGACTCCATACCCATGGCTTGGAAAATCCGCGCCATCCGATAAGATCGTTCAAGCAACTGCTCCCTGGACATTCCGTCAATTCCTCTTAGAGATAAGGCTAGTAAGGCTGATTGGTAATAACCGCCATCGTAAGCAAGACGGGCACGAAGCAATCCGATATCAGGAACATCCTCCGCTTCTGCCTCAACCTGTGCGGCCTTATCCTCCTCTGCACGCAATCCGCCCACTGCTTTTACACGTTCCATTGCTTGAAAATAGC
>JBJTRB010000142.1:0-11779 GCA_046075925.1 Bacteroidota bacterium
ATCATCATGGACGGAAACGGACGTTGGGCGAAACAGCAGGGTGAAGAACGGATATTCGGACACCAACACGGTGTAAGAGCCGTTCGTGACACGGTAGAAGCTGCTGCGGAGTTGGGAATTAATTACCTGACCCTTTATGCCTTCTCCACTGAAAACTGGAATCGTCCGAAAGAAGAAGTGGATGCCCTGATGGGACTGCTGGTACAAACCATCCACGGAGAAACCCCTACGCTGAACAAGAACGACATCCGCTTGCAAACGATCGGAGATACACAATCACTGCCCGACGCTTGCAGGTCACAACTCCTGGAGGCCATCGAAGCCACCTCGAATAACCAACGCATGACGCTGGTTCTTGCACTCAGTTATAGCTCCAAGTGGGAGATCACTGAAGCCGCCCGTAAGATCGCACGTGAGGTGAAAGCAGGTACGCTTGATGCAAACAGGATTGATGAACAGACGATCACTGAACGGCTCACGACGGCCGGCATGCCCGATCCGGAACTGCTCATACGCACCAGCGGAGAGTACAGGATAAGCAACTTCCTTCTTTGGCAGATCGCGTATGCCGAACTGCATTTCACTGAAAAACTTTGGCCTGAGTTCGGTAAGGAAGATCTCTACCAGGCCATTATAGATTTCCAAAAACGCGAGCGCCGTTTCGGTCGCGTCAGCGAACAACTACAACCTTGACAATGCTCCGTAAGCTACTGCTGCTTTGCCTTCTATTGATTACCGGTTTTCACCGCTCCGAAGCTCAAGTCCAATTGGGCGGAGTGTCTGGTATTGCAAATTATGCCAGCCCGAAAGAGTTCGTCATTGGCGGCGTAGTCGTAACAGGAACGAAATACCTGGATGAAAGCGTGTTGATCAGCATCGCGAATCTGCCTGTGGGTGATTCCATCCAAGTCCCTGGCGAAAGAATCGCCAAAGCCATCCAGAACCTCTGGAAGCAAGGACTTTTCTCGGATATCAAAATATTGGCGACACGCACGCAGGGTCAGTTGGTTTTTCTTGAGCTGCAATTGCAGGAGCGCCCGCGCCTTTCCAAGTTCAGCTTCAAGGGTGTAAGCAAATCCGAAGCGGACAAGATCCGAGAGGAGATTAAGTTGGAGCGCGACAGGGTCATCACCGACAATGTGCTTGCTACCACGCGCAACAAGGTGAAAGACTATTTTGTAGACAAAGGATATCTCAATGTGGATGTCGGCATCCGAGAAATCAGGGATTCAGCCTATATCAACCGGGAGATCCTGGATATCGTGGTGCAAAAAGGAAAGAAAGTCTGCATCGGAAGCATCCGATTCGAGGGCAACAGGTCATTGACCGATGCGAAGCTCAAGAAAACGATGAAGGATACCAAGGAGAGAACGTGGTATAAGATCTTCACCTCCGGTAAATACCTCGAAGAAAAATATGCTGACGATAAGAACAAATTAGTGGCCAAGTACAATGCGCTCGGATTCCGTGACGCTGCGATCGTAAAAGACAGCGTATGGCGGCCGGATGCTGAGTCGGTCAATATCCTGATCCGTATCGACGAAGGTCGCAAGTATTATTTCCGTAACATCAATTGGATCGGGAACACCAAGCACACGTCGACTGAACTGGCCGCCGTCCTCGGCATCCGTAAAGGCGATGTTTACAATCAGGACATCCTTGACGAGCGTTTGTATATGAATCAAAGCGGCCGTGACGTCAGCTCGCTTTATATGGACGACGGTTATTTGTTTTTCTCCGTAACACCGGTCGAAGTGAATGTGGAAGGTGATTCGATCGACATGGAGATGCGCCTCTACGAAGGAAAACAGGCGCGCATCAACAAGATTACGGTAACGGGTAATACGAAAACCAACGACAGGGTGATCATGCGTGAAATCCGGACCAAGCCGGGCCAGCTTTTTTCACGATCCGACATCATTCGTACGCAGCGCGAATTAGCTCAACTGGGGTACTTCGATCAGGAAAAACTCGGCGTGAATCCGAAACCCAATCCGGCCGACGGCACAGTCGATATCGAATATACCGTAGAAGAAAAACCCTCTGACCAGCTCGAGCTTTCCGGCGGTTACGGTGCGAATCAATTGGTGGGTACACTCGGCCTGTCGTTCAACAACTTCTCGGCAAGGAACATGTTCAACGGGAATGCATGGTCGCCCCTCCCCTCCGGCGACGGACAACGCCTCAGTCTGCGGGCACAATCCAACGGAAAATACTTCCAATCCTACAACGCCTCCTTCACCGAGCCATGGCTCGGTGGAAAAAAACCCAATGCGCTGAGCGTTTCAGTTTACCAATCGATACAGACAAACGGCCGTCCGAAGGGTGATATCCTTCGTTCGCAAATCACCATCACCGGTGCTTCTGTAGGTTTGTCCAAGCGTTTGAAGCGTCCTGACGACTTCTTCATCCTTTACCAGGAGGTGAACTTCCAGTTTTACCAGCTGAACAATTACACTGGCAGTTTCGTCTACAGCACCGGTACGTCCCGCAACCTGAGCTTCACCGAAATGCTTTCACGCAACTCGGTGGACGCGCCTATCTATCCCCGCTCCGGATCCAACAACGCTGTCTCACTCGAATTCACTCCGCCGTGGTCGAAGTTCGGCTTCAGGAAGAACATCGATTACTACACGGCACCAAGCAGCATCAAGTATGCATGGATCGAGTATTACAAGATCAAATTCTCGTCCGACTGGTACAACAAGGTAGCTGGTAACCTCGTCTTCCATACAAGGGTCCTCTTCGGCTTCCTCAACTATTACAATCCTGCTATCGGCGCCTCGCCCTTCGAGCGTTACTACCTTGGCGGGGATGGACTTTCAGGATTCTCTCTCGATGGTCGTGAAATCATCGCTCTGCGTGGATATGATAACAACTCCCTCACGCCCAGAGATAACGTAGGTCGCCAGGTCGGTGGCACGATTTATGACAAATTCACGTTCGAACTGCGTTACCCATTGTCCTTGAATCCCAGTGCGACCATATTCGCTGTTTCCTTCCTCGAGGCCGGAAACAGCTGGCTCGGCTACCAACGCTTCAATCCCTTCATGGTCCATCGCGCCGGTGGTGCCGGTATCCGCATCTTTCTGCCCGTCTTCGGCCTGTTGGGACTCGATTGGGCCTATGGATTTGACCCGATTCCGAATATCCCTGGAGCTGCAGGACCCCACTTCCACTTCATGCTGGGTCAACAGTTCTAAATTCATACATTTGCAACCCTCTCAAAGGAAAGGAGTTCCATCATGAAAAAACCAGTCAAAACCAGTCATTTGAGGGCTCTTGTGCTTGCAGCAGCCTGTCTGTTGTCGCTCGCCGCCTCCGCACAAAAGTACGCCTACGTCAACACGGAATACATCCTGGACAATATCCCGGATTACAAGTCTGCACAGCAACAGTTGGACAACCTTTCGGTTCAATGGCAGAAGGAGATCGAAGACAAGTATGCCATCATCGATCGCCTCTATAAATCCTATCAGGCTGAACAGGTGTTGTTGACGGAAGAAATGAAGAAGCGACGCCAGGATGAAATCGCGCAACGCGAGAAAGATGTCAAGGATCTTCAGAAGCAACGCTTCGGTTACGATGGCGATCTTTTCAAGAAAAAACAGGAATTGGTAAAGCCGATTCAGGACAAGATCTACAATGCCGTCAAGAAGATGGCCACCGAACAAAGCTACGCCGTGATCTTCGACAAGTCGAGCGATCTTATCATGCTTTACGCCAATCCCAAATACGACAAGAGCGATGCCGTGCTTACTGCCATGGGTTACAAACCCAACAAATCAGGTGGTGCTGATGCCAAGGGCGTTGACTCAAAAGGTCCCGTGACTCCACCGACTGGCGGTGGCATGGATCAAAACGATAGCAAAAAATAATCCTCAACTTCCACTCAACAACCATGAAAAGAATCCTTCTTGTTTCAGCCGTCTCCTTGTTCGCTCTGTCGTTCGCTTCAGCGCAGACCCATAAATTCGGACATATCAACTCCGCTGAATTGATCCAGTCAATGCCGCAGACACGTCAAGCCGATAGCACGCTCAAAAAATTCGGCGAATCGTTGGATGGCCAGTTGAAGGTCATGACCGCCGAATACCAGGCGAAAATCCAAAACTACAAAGCAGCCATGGACACCTTGCCAGACGCCATCAAAGCGACGAAGGAACAAGAATTGCAAGACCTTGGCAATCGCATCGAAGGATTTCGCGATAATGCTCAAGAGTCCATTCAGAAAAAGAAGGAAGAACTCTACGGACCGGTCCTGAAGCGTGCAGAAGACGCGATCAAGGAAGTAGCCAAGGAGAAAGCCTACTCCTACATCTTCGATACCAGCTCCGGATCTTTCCTGTATGCACAAGAAAGCGACGACATCATGTCGCTGGTAAAAACGAAGCTCGGGGTGAAGTGATTCCAGCTCATTGAAAGTTCAGAAAGCCACGATATTCCGTGGCTTTTTTCGTTTTACAGCAATTCTGAACGATGCCACTGCTGTGGACGAATAGCTTATTTTTACCCTTGATGCTCGGACCCCTACCGATGTCCTATCGACTATCGCTGATCCTGTTGACCCTGCTTTGCCTCGACTCCATCCATGTTGACGCGCAAGGCCTGAGCAACATGCGGGCAAAATCCCTACGATGGTCCAAAGACACCCTATCCATTGATACCCTGTCCATGGTTCCGGGAAGTGTGTCGGTGCGCGATGGAAAAGGTGATCCGATTGATTCGAGCTGTTTCTTCTTTGATTGGGCGAACGGCCGACTGATCCGTACAAACAGTGCGACATGCGCCTTCGATTCCGTAATCGTACGTTATCGTGTCTTCCCATTCAATGCAGGTGAACTACGTCGACATAAAACAGCAGAACTATTGACCGTAAAGGGCCAATCGCCCGATCCCTTCCGGTACCAACCCTCATTATCCAAGCCCTCTGGCTTGTTTCAGGAAAAGGGACTCAACTCGAACGGCAGTATCGCGCGCGGCATCAGCTTTGGTAACAATCAAGACGTTTTCGTCAACTCGAGTCTCAACCTTCAGCTATCAGGACCGATAGGAAACAATGTCGAGTTGCTGGCTGCGATCACCGACGAGAACATACCTGTCCAACCGGAAGGAAACACCCAGCAGTTGCAAGAGTTCGACAAAGTCTTCATCCAACTATCGCGTGATAAAAGCAAGCTGATCGCGGGTGATTTCGAATTAAGACGTCCTGATAGTTATTTCATGAATTTCTTCAAGCGTGGACAAGGTGCTTTCGCTGCCAGTAGTTTCAACCTGAATGACACGACAAAAGACACCAGGACCCGAAAAATGAATACGGCTGCCAGCTTGGCCATTGCGAAAGGACGATTCAGCAGAAAGGTGTTCCAAGGTGTGGAAGGAAATCAAGGACCCTATCGTCTTGCAGGTAACGATGGAGAAAGCTTCATCATCGTCCTATCAGGAACGGAAAAAGTATTCATCGACGGACAACTGATGGTGCGAGGCGTACAGAACGACTATGTCATCGATTACAATACGGCTGAAATCACTTTCATGCCGAAAAGACTAATCACCAAGGACACCAGGATCATCGTCGAATACGAATACACGGACAGGAATTATGTACGATCGATGTACTATGTGAACAACGAGTTTGTCACCGACCGGGTCAAACTGAAGTTCAACCTATATTCTGAACAGGACAGTAAGAACCAGCCACTGCTTCAGGATGTGGATAGTTCCCGTAAAGCATTGATGGCATCCGTAGGCGACAGTATCGATTTGGCCTACTACCCGACCGCAGACAGTCTGGATGCATTCGACGACAGCAGGGTGCTTTATATCCGCAAGGATACCTTGACCGCTTCAGGAAGCACCTACTCCATTTTCGAATATTCCACCGATCCGCTTACGGCGCGTTGGCAAGTGACCTTCACCGAGGTAGGACAAGGAAAAGGAGACTATCTGCTGGACGTCCAATCCGCCAACGGAAGAGTCTTCAAATGGATTGAACCGATCAACGGTTTACACCAGGGAAATTACATGCCGGTTCAATTGTTGGTGACCCCGAAGCGAAGACGCATGGCTACACTTGGTGGAGATTTCGCCATAGGCAAAGGGAAATCATTGAGCGTTGAAACGGCGTGGAGCGAAAACGATATCAACTTGTATTCCGATCAGGCAAAAGCGAATGACGCTGGCCAAGCCGTTAAGCTGCGTTATGCGGGCTCGGTACCGACACAGCAGGACACCCTGGCAGGGTGGCGATTCAATCAGCGTCTGGATTACGAATTCACTTCCACGAATTTCAAACCCCTCGAACCGTACCGGTCGCCCGAATTCGTGAGAGACTGGAACACCTCCTCGCTCAACACTCCCCATAGCGAAAACATCCTTGTAGGAGAAGTCTCGATCAGCCGTCCAAAAAACGGAATGGCGGGCTACCGACTTAAGACCTACCAACGGGGCAGTCAGTACAGCGGATGGAATCACGGCGTGTTTACGGATATGAAGAGCGGGAGAAATTCATTGAAAGGAACAGCTGACCTCTTGCGCAGCTCCGGGCAATCCAGCACACAGTTCTTACGCCATCAGTTCGATGCTGCGCGCACGTTCGGGAAAAACTGGACGCTGGGGCTACGGGATAACGCAGAAGAGAACCGGTTTTTCACTGCCACTGGCGACTCATTACAGCGAAACAGTTACGCATGGCAGGAATGGGTGGGGTATTCCAGCTATAGGGACTCCTCGTCGCACCGCATGTCTGTTTCTTATAAGCATAGAACCGACAGGAGTCCACTGATAAATGATCTGGAACGTTCCGCCGTTGCGCAAGAAGCATCGGTCGTAGGAGAACTGGCTGGCAATCCAAAAAATACCTTGAGGGTGACGACCACCTATAGGGAACTGAAGGTGTTACGTCCCGAATTGATCGCTGCAATACCGACGAATACATTGGTCAACAGGATCGATCATCAACTGAGCGTTTTGAATGGAAGTGTGACAGCTGTGACCTTCTATGAAGTCAGTTCAGGAAGAGATCGTAAACAGGAATTCTACTACCTGGAGGTACCAGCCGGGCAAGGTAGTTTCGCTTACATAGGCGACTTGAACAGCAACGGAGTGCAGGATCTGAACGAATTCGCTCCGGCAAATTTTCCCGATCAAGCCCGCTACATCAGGGTCTTTTTCAACTCCGACGATTATTTTGAGACACGCAGCAATAGTTTCAGCGAGGTACTCAATCTGACTCCGGCTTTCCTGAAAAGCAACGGAAGTAAAACCCGTTTGTGGCACCGGTTTTCGGACCAGCTGCTGCTTCGCTTGGATAAAAAGACCGCAGGAGAGAGCGTTCTCTCCTCGCTTAATCCTTTCAGTCGTCGATTGGACGATAGTATACTGGTATCGACGGTATCCAGTGTCCGGAACACGGTGTTTTTCAACCGCAGCGATCCTGCTTATGGTGCCGATTACTCTTGGCAGGACAATAGGAATAAAGCACTGTTGGTGACAGGCTTCGATTACAGACAGGTGGTGGATCAACAACTTACCATGAGGTGGACCATCAGCCGCAGCCTGCAATCCAATCTTTTGCTGGAGAAAGAAGACCGCTACAACACATCGGAATTTTTTCCGGACAGGAACTACCACTTGCTGTCACAATCAATTGAACCGAAATTGACGCTACAACCTTCATCCAGCTGGAGGATCACCGGCTCTTACCGGTTAGGTACACGAGACAATACCGAAGGGAACAAGGAATCACTGAGGGAAGACCGCTTCTCGCTTGAATTACGAGCCAATAGCATCAATTCCGGAACCGTCAATGCGCGCTTCAACCTGATCAGGCTCGACTATCAAGGTGGATTGAATAGCTTTATCGCATACGAATTACTGGGAGGCCTTCAACCCGGAACGAACCTGACGTGGAGCGTTTCCTTGCTGAAAAATCTCAATCAGATCATGCAGCTGAATCTGAATTACGAGGGAAGGAAAAGTGAATCATCCCGTACGATCCACACAGGCAACGTACAGTTCCGTGCTTTCTTCTAAAAAAACGCCCGGAGTAACCGGGCGTCTGAATCTTCGAGGATTTTATCATTTCAAGGTGATGGAGGATTTTCCGATCATGACTCCCTGATGGTAGATTTCAATGTTATGAATGCCGGCACTGAATACGGATCCCTTTGACCAACTGACTTCCACCGGCGTATCCTGATTGTTATAATCGACTGTCTCCTTCATCGTATAGTTCATGGATTGTCCGTTGATGTTGAGTACATCCTGCATGGAAGACAGCACGACCCCGTCCGGACCTACTACGCGGATGAAAAGATCGACAGGGCCGCGATCGATCACTTTGTTTTCGACCAAGGTGAAGCGGGTACGCAATTTCTGAACCTGCTTTGCACGATCTGTTATGGATTCCTTGCCGTTGGAGCGCGTTCGGACACCTTCAGAGACCAGTGAAACCGCTTTCAAAATGGAACCGGCTGCGACTTTAGAGGTCAGCATGCTGTTTTGTGCAGACAAGTTTTCATTCTTGGAACGCTCCTGATTGAGGTTGGAATTGAGGTCGGTGTTTTCAGCCTGCAGTCGAGCTGCGACCTGATTGAGCGAATCCAGTTGAGCGACGTAGGAATCGTTGAGTGCACGCAATTCTGCCAGTTCGGCTTTGGCTCGCGCGATCTGAGCTGGACCACCTAGCGCGATCAGACGTTGTATCTCAGCCGTCTTCGCCTTGATTTCTTCTTCACGCTCGGAAAGTTGCGATTGAAGTGAAGAGTTATCCGACTTGGCTTTCTCGAACTCGGCTTTGACCTGCTTCAGCTCCACTTGCAGCGCGTCACGCTCTGCCGTAGTAGAGTAAATGGTCTTGTTTGCATCATCCAAGCGGCTCTTCTTATCGAAGAACTGCCACAAGAGTAGTCCATTGGTACCCAGTAGGATGGTGATCACGATGATCACGATTCCTTTTTTGGGACCTTGTTCCTGATAGTCTGTCTTGTTGTCTTGTGATTGCATGGATAGGAATGATTAAACAGTGGTGGTATCCTTTTTTACTTCATCGATATAATTGAGACGCAGCTCGGTCAAGGCCCCTTCGAGCATTCGGATCTCAGCTGCTGTCAGATTGCCTTGCGTCTTGACGCGCAACATTTCAAGCATATCGATGGCTTGCTTAGCTTGATCGATGTTTCGCTCGATCCTGTCTGTGGCGGGGTTTTTCAACTTACCCAATGCGACCATGGCGCTGCCATGAAAAATGGCGATCAATTGGGTGAAATGCATCTCGGAATTCATATCGGAATCGAGGTCTGTTCAAAGGTACTATTTTTTGAATCTGTTCAAAGGATCCCGACTCGGCAGCAGAAAAATATCGTCCGTATCAGGCAGACTTATTTAACTTTAATGTCAATAGTCCAATCGTTTTCCATGAGTAGGAATAATGGCATTCAGTTATCATAATCGGGTACGGCTGTTATGTAGCGGGGCTGAGTTTTTTGAGGCGCTGACCAAGGGCATCCAGGAGGCAAAACGAGAAATTCATTTTCAATCCTATATCCTGAAACTGGATCCTACCGGCCAGTCCATTCTAACTGCTTTGAAGGAGGCGGTGGAACGAGGTGTTCATGTCCGTCTTCTGCTGGATGCCTTCGGCTCGGCTGGTTTCAGTCCGGAGAAATCCATCCCTCCGTTCGAATGGCGGTTCTTCGGTCCGCTGTTTTCCAAAGGCAGGTTCCACATCGGACGCCGACTTCACCATAAGGTAGTTGTCATCGACAAACGAGTGGCTATCGTGGGCGGGATAAACATCAGTGACGCATACCATGGCACCACTGACCAAGCGCCCTGGTTGGATTTCGCGCTATGGATTGAAGGAGAAGAGGCCGCACGGATCCATAAGGACTGTGCGATGCTTTGGCAGGGGCCTCGTGGCCGAAGACTTAGAAAAAATAAAAACGACGGTCCGAATGTGACTGAAAACACAGCTGTTGCTGTTCGGTCGGTACGAAATGATTTTCTCCGTAACAGAAACGAAATTACCGCTACGTATCGTACAGCCATACGTTCGGCAGTGAAGACAATCGATCTGGTAGGCGGATATTTCTTGCCCGGGCGTCGAATGCGGCGATACCTTAAATCGGCGACAAAAAGAGGTGTGAGGATTCGCATTGTGGCGGCTTCTCGTTCAGATGTGCTCCTGGCCAGACTATCACGTGAATATCTTTATTCGTGGTTGCTCCGGAACCGCATCGAGGTATACGAATACCTGCCAGCCAACGTCCACGGCAAAGTACTATCAGTGGATGGCAGCCTTACGTCGATCGGATCGTATGACCTGAACAACCTCAGCACCTACAGTAATATCGAAATGAACGTGAATGTCCTGGACAGGACGGTCAACGAGGGATTCACTGAAATCTACGAAGAGACCATTCGACTGCATTGCAGAAAAGTGGAAGAAACGGACTGGAAGAGAAACACGACTTTACCCGGAAAATTTGCACGTTGGTGCGCTTATCGTATCACGAAGTCGCTGTTCGGTATCTCATTCCTGATAGCAGGACAGAGCGAGAGATGAGCTGTCAGGCAGCCATTGCAATCCATCTCATCATGCTTCGCTTGGCCAGTGGCAGGAAAGTCTGATCGAACGGCAACTCGAATGCACTTTCAACCGCATAAGCTGCAGGATTGGGCAATGTCCGGTTGAAACGGATCAAATCGGATTTGATGGATTCGAAGGTGTTGGAAAGCGAACGATCGAACGTATCTACATAATCAAGGTGAAGTCCACGGAACCTTTCTCCCGGTCGCTCGATGACGGTTAAGTTGTAGCTATACACTACCGTTCCTGCCTCCTCTCCGTTACGAAGCAGCAGGTAGCCACTATCGTTGTTCAGCGGCGACAAACCGACCGATTGGATCCGGGTGTGTTCCTCCAGAAAGTCATAGATTTTCCGTCCCTCCCTCAAGTGTTCCTCGAAGCGGGGCAAAGAGAAATCGATGATGCTCTCGATCTCGTTCATTACCATATCATCCCCGACCATCTTATCGTAAATCATCCGGAAATGCTCCATGTCAGCGCCCTTCAACCGCTCAGGGAAATGTTTGAAAAGCTGGTGCTTCTCCTCTTTGAGCGTCTTAAGGTCGCGGTAATGGTCGACCAAGTCGGACAGGAAAGGATAAAGCCTGTTCTCTTGAAAATTTTCACTGACGTGTTGGAGATAGGCGAGCAGCACATACTTCTTGTATTCGAAATCGATGTGATTCTCGGTGATCCAATTTCTGGTGAGTCGTTGCATGTCCATGGCTCTTTTTGATGGAACGTACAAGGTGATTGAGATGTTGCCTTCACGGCTGTTGACAACTACTTACAAGTAGGGAAAACCACCTGAATGGTAGGCTTTACCTTCGTTGTCTATCCTCAAATTAACATTCGAAACATCGGAATAATCATGAAAAACGGTCGAATCCTTGCACTCTTTGCCATTATTTCAACGGTATGGGCTTGTGTACCCGCCAAACAACTGGAGGATTCAAAAGCACGGGAAAAGGCCTGCCAGGAAGAAAACACCAAGCTGAAAGACGATAACAGGCATCTCACAGATGCTCGCAATGAATTACAGGTTTCAGTCGATAATCTTACCAAGGACGTAAAGCAACTGTCCGAGGATACAAGTTCACAGGGAGCTGCCTACCGTCGGCTTACCAGCCTCTATAAGGACCTGACCGATTCCTACGACAAGCTCTTGGCGAACAACGAACGTTTGCTTGCCGGTAACACCGAAGAGAC
>JBJTRB010000143.1:0-2244 GCA_046075925.1 Bacteroidota bacterium
CCGAAGCCGCCGCCACCACCGCTCCATCCACCGCCGCCTGAAAAATGATTCCAGCTGCCGCGGCTTCTGTTAGCGGCTGCGTTCAACAAGGCCCATGCCGCCCAGAAGCTCAGATTATTGGTCTGAGCGTATCGCCTGGTCCTTCTTGCGGAGGATACGGCGACAAGGACGAAGATGATAAGCGCAATAAGCACAAAGAAAAGCGGACTTCCTTTCTTGCTGTTTTTAGTACGGTATCCATCGGCACTGAATTCACCTTTCACCAATCCGATGATCGAAGTGGTGGCTGCGTCAAGTCCTCCGTAATAATCTCCTGCTTTGAAGTGCGGTACGATGTCTCGTTCCACGATGCGCTTGCAAAGTGCATCAGGTAACGCTCCTTCTATGCCGTAGCCGGTATTGATGAATACCTTTTTGTCTTTTACCGCTACCAGGATGAGCACCCCATTGTCCTTGCCCTTTCGTCCGATGCCCCACTTGTTATACAGCTGAACGGCATAGTCGGCGATTTCATAACTGCCGATCGAGGTCATCAGCACAATCGATACCTGGGTGGAGGTCGAGTCGTCGAATGAAACCAGCTTGGCTTCGAGCGCTTGTCGTTGTTCGGCAGCAAGCACTCCGGCGAAATCGGTTACCAGCGTCGTCGATCTTGGAGGAAAATCTTCAGCCGCTACCAGTAAGGGAAGGGCGTGAAGCAGTAAAAGGATCAGTCGGCGCAACATGGATCGTCAATCTTTTTTCTCATCGAGACTGTCGCCGAAAACCACCTGGTTGGGTAATTCATTACGGTCGCCCTGTTGGTAGGGGAAGTGTTTTTCAAGAGCCGCTCCGATGGAAAGAATGCCATTGATCACTCCCTCAACGAATCGTTCGTTTTTGAAATGACTTTCCATTTCCGAACGAACGTGTTGCCAAAGGTCATCCCCGACATGTTGATGAATCCCTTGGTCGCCGATGATGGCGAATCGCCTCGATTCGATAGCCAGGTAGATGAGTACGCCGTTGCGTTCGGCGGTCTGGTGCATGTTCAACCGTCGAAAAACGAAGGCTGCTCTGTCCATCACATCGCCATCGCATTTGCGGTCGACGAATAACCGAATCTCACCCGAAGTGACCTTCTCGGCTTGGCAAATGGCTTCGTCGATACGCGTTAACGCATCCTGGTCGAAAATGGTAGGCGCGGGCATTATCAGAATTGCACAGAGGGAGCCTTTTCAGCCCCTTTGTCTGACTGGAAGTAGGGCTTGTCCTGGAATCCCATCAGATTGGCGATGATCACGCGAGGGAACTTCATGCGGCCGACATTGTATAGCTGGGCGGCCTCGTTGTAGTTTTTACGCTCGACGTTGATGCGGTTTTCAGTGCCCTCCAGTTGGGACTGTAATTCCCTGAAACTCTCGGTCGCTTTCAATTGCGGATAATTTTCAGCTACGGCAAGCAAGCGCGACAAGGCGCCACTCAGTTGAGCTTGTGCCTGCTGGTATTGTTGGAGTTTTTCAGGGGTAAGGTTGTTCGCATCCAGGCGGATACCGGTGGCGTTGGCCCTGGCTTGTGTAACCGATTCAAGTGTCGATTTTTCAAAGTCGGCAACTCCCTTTACCGTACTGACCAGATTCGGGATGAGGTCGGAGCGACGCTGGTACTGGTTCTCGACATCGGCCCAGGAACGGTTGACCTTTTCACGCGACTCAATCAGGCCGTTGTATGCAGCAATCACCCAAATGATCAATAGGATAAGTATCCCCGGAAGGATCAGTTTTTTGTAGTTGAACATGGTATTCGATTTAGTTAGTTTTTTGGATATGGACTAAGCACTCTCATGCGCCACTGCAGGATTGTCGGATCAACTGCTCCAGCTGACCTGCAGAATGGCTTCCGATCCTGAAAGGTGTTCCTTTTTCATCGACGATCTCGATAGCTTCCGTACCGTCGGTGTAGAAGCGTACTTCGTTTTTCCATTTCAGGTTGAAAACCGGATTATTGAGGTGGTATTTGCTATAGCGCGTTCTGGCTACGGTGCGGATGTTTTTTAGAAAGATCACCACGGGCTTGGTCGTCCATGATCCTCCCAGCTCCAACCGGTCCATGAAAAGACGGATCCGTACATGCAGGACGAACAACAACAGGATTGAGACCACGATGATGCCTACACCCAGCCAAAAGAACAAGTCGCCATTGCCACCATTCATTTTCTTCCACCAATAGATCCCGAAGCAGAAAAGCATCAGGAGCAAACGGCGA
>JBJTRB010000144.1:0-3180 GCA_046075925.1 Bacteroidota bacterium
GTCCTTTTCGTCTTCATCATCGAAAAATATCTCAAAGAGTGGACTCACGCTTATACAGCGATTTTCAGTATTTACTTTCTAACCATCCTCTCCCTTTTCTTTTTCGCTGCTCGACACGCAGAGCGATCAAAATCCTGAAGCGAGCCTTTGTTCGATCCAAGCCGACATGGAGCGCAGGGCGATGCCGCGGTGACTCAATGCGTTTTTCAATTCTGGACTCATCTCTGAAAACGACTGACCATATCCGGCAGGGATAAACACCGGATCATATCCGAACCCCGATTCTCCTACCGGTTTTTCCAGAATCGCGCCATTCACAGTTCCCTCGAAAAAACGCTGATCTCCCACTCCCATCAATGCAATGACGGTCCGAAAGCGGGCTTGACGATCAGGGACTCCTTTCATCTCTCTTAACAACTTTTCAAGGTTAAGAACAGGATCGGCTTGAGGACCGGCATATCGGGCTGAGTAGACACCCGGTTCACCACCCAAAGCGGATACTTCCAATCCGGTATCGTCGGCCATGCACGGTGCACCATATTTTTCGTAAACATAACGGGCCTTTTGCAAGGCGTTCGCTTCAAGGGTATTCCCGGTTTCAGGTAACTCTTCGAAGCACCCGATGTCCTGTAACGACTTCAACCGAATGAAGGCAGGAAGGATGGCTTTCGCTTCCTTTAATTTGTGCGGATTATTTGTGGCAAAAACAAGGTCTGGCATCGGGCTTCAAGATCGAAATAAACCTAAATATTGCCTACTTTTGATAGGCATGAAGACAGCTTTGATAACCGGCATAACCGGCCAAGATGGCGCCTACCTGGCTCAGTTCCTTTTGGATAAAGGATACATGGTACATGGCTTGAAAAGACGAAGCTCGCTTTTCAATACCGATCGCATCGATCATCTATATCACGATCCACACGAAAAGAACATCCGCTTCAAGCTTCACTATGGCGATCTGACTGACAGTACCAACCTGATCAGGGTCATACAGGAGATACGACCCGATGAGATTTACAACCTGGGTGCCATGTCGCATGTAAAGGTCAGTTTTGAAATACCTGAGTACACGGCCAATGCCGACGGCATAGGAATACTTCGGATCCTGGAGGCTGTGAGATTGCTTGGGCTTGATAAGACCCGGATTTATCAGGCATCCTCTTCTGAACTCTACGGACTTGTGCAACAGGTGCCACAATCGGAGACCACGCCGTTTTATCCCCGCTCGCCTTATGCTGTAGCGAAATTGTATGCGTATTGGATCACGGTGAACTACCGCGAAGCATATGGCATGTATGCTGTCAATGGGATCCTTTTCAATCATGAATCGCCGCTTCGCGGAGAGACATTCGTTTCACGCAAAGTGACCAGAGGTGTAGCCAGGATCGCTCTCGGATTACAGGAAGTGCTTTACATGGGCAACCTGGACGCAAAACGAGATTGGGGTCATGCAAAGGATTATGTGGAAGCGATGTGGGAGATGTTGCAATTGGACAAACCCGAAGACTTCGTGATTGCTACGGGAACGACCACATCGGTTCGTGATTTCATACAGATGGCATTCAAAGAGGCGGGCATCGAAATCCGATTCGAAGGCAAAGGCACGGATGAAAAAGCCATCATTGCAGCTGTGCATAACAAGGAATGCCAAAGAAAAGCGGGCGATGTGGTTGTTCAGATTGATCCGAAATATTTCCGACCAACCGAAGTGGACCTGTTGATCGGTGACCCGAGCAAAGCGAAAGAAAAATTAGGCTGGTCGCCCAAGTATGATCTGAAAGCGCTTGTAAAAGAAATGGTGGCTGCCGACATGGAGTTGTTCAGGAAAGACAAATACCTGAAAGAAGGCGGACACACCGTCATGAATTACCATGAATAAGAATTCCAAGATATTCGTAGCGGGTCACCGCGGGATGGTCGGATCGGCGATCCATCGGCGACTTCAGCAAGAAGGATTCGGGAATTTACTCGTACGCACATCTTCCGAGCTCGACCTTCGGAAGCAGGAGGAGGTATCGCGTTTTTTCGAGAAAGAAAAGCCAGAATATGTATTCCTGGCTGCTGCAAAAGTTGGTGGTATACATGCCAACAATACCCTTCGTGCCGATTTCATCCACGATAATCTTGCGATCGAGTTGAATGTCATTCATTCCGCCTATCAGACCGGCGTTAAGAAACTGCTCTTTTTGGGTTCCTCCTGCATTTATCCCAAGCAGGCACCTCAACCGATGAAAGAAGAGCATCTTTTGACCGGCTTGCTGGAGGCTACGAATGAGCCCTATGCCATCGCTAAGATCGCCGGGATCAAATTGTGCGAAGCCTATCGCGATCAGTACGGATGTAATTTCATTGCTGCCATGCCTACCAACCTGTATGGTCCGAATGATAACTACGACCTGAAGAATTCTCATGTGCTACCTGCACTCCTCAGGAAATTTCATGAGGCCAAGGTCAACAACAGCCCGACTGTAGGCGTATGGGGAAGCGGTTCGCCACTGCGGGAGTTCCTGCATGTGGACGATCTGGCTGAAGCTTGCCTGCACCTGATGCTTCACTATGATGGAAAATTATTCGTCAACGTAGGTTCCGGTTCAGAAGTCAGCATACGAGAGTTGGCTGAAATGATCGGGAATGTTGTCGGTTTCAACGGAGCCATTCAATGGGACAGTTCCAAGCCTGATGGGACATTGCGTAAACTGATGGATTCAAGTCGAATGCGATCCTTGGGCTGGGCGCCTAAAATTGGCTTGGAGGAAGGCTTGAGTTTGACGTATAAGGAATTCCTGACCACCACTGAAAGCCTTATTTCATAGCTTTTTAGGGGTGATTGGTTCATAACTGATAAGCCCTTGCAAGTTCGCATTGCTTTATCCATAGCTATCTTGTTGGAGAATAGCTGATCATCATGCGTTTGAAAAGATTTACTCTTCCGTTGCTGGTTCTTTGGCTTTGTTTTTTGAAGCTTGAACAAATACATGGACAATGTTCCACTGTCACTTTCAATTCCGTTGGAACCCCATGTACTGGTGCTCCGGTGGAATTCGCCAACTCGACTAGCGGGAGCCATGCCTTTCAATGGGATTTCTGCACGGACGAATTCAATACTCCTTCCATAGATACCACGCAATTTCCTACCAGTGGCATTTTCGGGACTACTGCAGGAGCTGAATTCGCTGCTGA
>JBJTRB010000145.1:0-4212 GCA_046075925.1 Bacteroidota bacterium
CCATGTCCCGGGTAAACGACAGTCTCATCAGGCAGCGTGAAGAATTTTGTCCGGATCGATTCCAATAACGTATCCAGATTGCCGCCAGGCAGGTCGGTGCGACCGATGCTGCCTTGAAAAAGAACATCCCCGCCGATCAGCGTGGCTGAAGCGGAATCATAAAAGGCGATATGTCCGGGACAATGCCCCGGAACAAACAACACGTCCAGACAGGTTTCTCCGAACCGCACCTGATCCCCTTCACTCAGAAAACGGCCTGGCTCCGGCGATGCCTCGGCACGTATCCCCCACACTTCGCCATAAAGAGGGGCGGCCCGGAGTAGTTCCTCGTCCAAAGCATGTAGCTCAGGCAGCAGATTCCATGTACGGTGAACGAAAGCGTTGCCCAGCATGTGGTCAAGATGGGCATGAGTGTTCAATAACCTGACAGGCTTCAGCCCTTTCGAGGCTATGAATGCCGACAGCTGCTTTTCTTCCTCCTTGCCGTAACATCCCGGATCGATGATGAGGCACTCACCGGAAGCGTCGGATAGGATATAGGTGTTTTCCTGAAATGGATTGAAGGTCAGGGTGTGAACAGTCATGGTAGACGGTAAGTCTCCCTTCGTGGAGCCCTTCCGTTAAGGGCAAATTTAAGTACCTTAGCGGTACGGGCATATGCCGTTTCTGAATGAGGTTTTTCCATCTGCTGCGGGTCTTTTTTCCGGCTTTGATAGTCCTGCTTCCGCACGTCGCTTCCGCTCAGTTTTATAACGGATACCAGATGGAGTTCGGTAAGAATCGAGTGCAATACGATGACGACCGTTTTTGGACTTTCATGCGCTTCCCACGCTTCGAGACGTACTACTACGTGGGCGGTTTCGAGTTAGCCTCCTACGTTGGCCGCTCGGCGGAGGCCGAGTTGCAGCGGATCGAAGGCTTACTCGATTATCGACTCGATGGCCGCATTCAATTCATCATCTACAATAAGTTGAGTGAGGCCAAGCAATCCAATATCGGTTTGGAGACAGAAGAGTCCGTCAACAACAATACAGGTGGCGTCACCCGTATCGTAGGCAACAAGGTTTTCCTTTATTTCAATGGCAATCACTCTGACTTGATGCGACAGGTGAGATCAGGTATTTCTCAAGTGCTCATCGACCAGATCATGTATGGCGGCGATCTGAAAGACCGCATCCAGAATTCTGCGCTGCTCACCTTGCCTGACTGGTATATCAAAGGCCTCATCGCTTACCTTTCACGTGATTGGGATGCGGACGTCGACAATCGCGTACGCGATGCTGTCATGTCAGGCAGGTACCGTAAGCTCAACCGTCTCTCCGGAAATGAAGCGCTGTATGCCGGGCATGCTTTCTGGAAATTCATCGTGGACAACTATACGACCACGGCCATTTCCAATCTGCTTTACATGACCCGGATCAATCGCAATGTGGAAAGCGGATTCAATTATGTGCTCGGACTTTCGATGAAGGAGCTGTCGGTGAAATTCAACCAGTGGCTGGTTTCCGCCTATGGCACTACCGATCAGGGCCGTGACTCGTTGAAGACGTCCTTGTTCCGGGTGAAGACGCGGACCGACCGAAAATACGCACAACTCCGTTTCAGTCCTGATGGTCGTCAGGTGGCTTACGTGGTGAACGACCTCGGACGATATAAAGTGTATGTGCAGGAGGCTGGTAAATCGACACGCAGGCGCGTCATGAAAGGCGGCTATCGCAGTTATGCCCGGGAGACGGACGAGTCGTTTCCGGTTATTGCCTGGCATCCTTCCGGTCAGTTGCTGGCCATGATTCGCGAGAAGAAAGGATTCCTTTGGTATTCGACTTTCACGCTCGCTACGGGCGAGTTTCGCGAAGAGAAACTTTTCAATTTCGAAAAAGTACTCGACTTCTCCTTTTCCGACGATGGTCAGCTGTTGGTGTTATCGGGTGTTCAAAAAGGACAGAGCGACATTTTTGTGTTCAATCTTCGCACCCGCACCTACGACCAGGTCACCAAGGATCTTGCTGACGATTTCCAGCCGCGGTTTGTGAACGGATCGAAATCGATCGTGTTCGTTTCAGACCGTGAAAACGATACCCTGGCGCCGTTGTTCCCTTCAAGGTCGCTGCGACCAAGAAATACCGATGTGTTCTACTATGACTATGCCGGTCGCGCCGGTGTGTTACGTCGCCTCACTTCGACGCCCGCAGCCAACGAGTATCAACCAATGGCTTATGATTCCGCGAATGTCGCTTACCTGAGCGATCAAAGCGGTATCATTAACCGATACACGGCTACGTTGGACAGTGTAATCAGTTTTGTGGATACGGTCGAACACTACCGCATGGTGGTCACAAACAAGATGCAAACGGATCGTTCCCGTTCTATTCTTTGGCAGGACATCAATTACCGTCAATCCAGGATTTCTGAAATCGTTTTTTCTGGCGGACGAGTCCGGTTGGTCGGCTATGAAAAGCCTCCTGTCCGCAACGATCTATCCTCAACGCCTTTGCGATCGCCCTACGGTTCAGCCGATCCAACTCCTGCAGTTCCTGCAGCGACACCCGAGCCGTCAACAACTCCTTCTGTATCTCCTCCGGCGGTCACGGATACGAACTTGGTCGATATCGACAATTACGTTTTCCAAAGTGATTTTCCTGAACCTCCGAAGGAGCCTGCAACTACGCAGCCAAGTGCGACTCCTGGTTTCGCCTTGACTCCAAAGGTAGAGCAAGCAGCCATCAATGACACCTTATCGACGCCGTTACCTAAGCAGCGTAATTATGAAACCGCATTCTCATCCAGCTACTTTCTTTCACAACTTGATAATACACTCCTGAATCAATCCTATCAGCTATTTACCGGCGGTGGAGCTGTATTCTACAATCCGGGATTGAACGGTTATTTCAAACTCGGTATCCGTGATGTGATGGAGGATTATCGCATCTCCGGAGGATTCAAACTTTCAGGCGATCTGAATAGCAACGAGTATTTCTTGAATTTCGAAAACCTGAAGAAGCGACTCGATAAGCAAGTCACCTTCTACCGGCAATCCATTCTTTCCTCGGTCGACCTGTTCTATGCCTCCAAATTGCACATGCACGAAGTACGAGGATCCTTGAAATGGCCGTTCAGTGATGTTTCCAGTATCCGCGGTTCGATCGCTTACAGGAATGACCGTTTCGTGTTGCTTTCGACCGACTATTTCTCCTTGCGTTATCCCAATGAATACTTGCACTGGCTGAGTGGTCGCACCGAATATATATACGATAATACGCTTTCACTCGGCCCGAATCTTTACAATGGTACTCGCTTGAAGGTTTTTGCCGAATACTATCGACGAGCCGATCAGAAAAACAGCGGTATGGCGATTCTGGGTACGGATGTCCGTTATTACAAAAAGGTGCACCGAGAAATCGTCTGGGCCAACCGATTGGCAGGTGGCACTTCCTTTGGTGTGGAAAAACTCATCTTCTATCTGGGCTCCACCGACAATTGGGTAGGTCCGCGCTTCAATAACGAAACGCAGATCGATTACTCTCAGAACTATTATTTCCAGGCGCTGGGAACCAACATGCGTGGATTCGACCAGAACATCCGTAATGGCAATTCGTTTGCGGTGATCAACTCGGAGCTGCGTATACCTGTTTTCAGATATCTATTGAACATGCCGATACGCTCCGACTTCATCCGTAATTTCCAGGTAGTAGGCTTCGGAGATCTGGGTACTGCATGGACAGGTTGGTCGCCGTATGCGACTGAAAATCCATTGAACAATCAGACCATCGTCAGTCAGCCGTTCGTGATTTCTTTGCAAAAGCAAAAAGATCCGATTGTGGGCGGTTATGGCTTCGGTCTGCGCAGCCGCCTGCTCGGCTATTTCCTTCGTGCTGATTGGGCATGGGGAGTCGAGGACCGTATCATCAAGGACAGACGGTTTTACTTCTCACTGGGTCTTGATTTCTGATCTCAACACGTCATCACATGAAAGAAGAAATAAAAAAAATCGCCTCACGGATCCTGCCGGAAATCATCCGGTATCGTCGGCACCTGCATGCGAATCCTGAATTATCCTTCCAGGAGTTTGAGACACAGAAATTCGTGGAAGGCGTGCTTACCTCCATCGGGATCGCCGAGCATCAACGCATGGCAGACACCGGTGTGGTAGCACTCATTAAAGGAAATAAACCAGAATCAAAGACGATAGCCTTGCGTGCCGACATGGATGCG
>JBJTRB010000146.1:0-3286 GCA_046075925.1 Bacteroidota bacterium
TCCCAGTAGCCGGCGTTGAATGCCGGCTGGCCACAGCAGGTCTGGTTAGGATTGTAACGCACCGTACATCCTGCTTTTTCCAAAACACGGATCATATTCCAGGCCGTGGAAGGGTAAATCTGGTCGATGAAGCAGGGTATGAAAAGGTCGACGTTCATATCAATTCGTTGGTCAAGGACGTGTGGCTTGCAGTTGGATGTTTCTTCCGACGCGAAGTAACGAAATCAACCCCAGAATGAAAAAGCCGCCGATGATCACAATGCTGTTACGCATGTCGCCGGTCAGCTCGATGATGTATCCGAAAATAAAGGTGCCGACCACCGTTCCGAATTTGTCACAAACATCGAAGAAGCTGAAGTAGGAGGCGTGATCTTTCGTGATCGGAAGCAGCTTGGAGTAGGTCGATCTGGAAAGGGACTGGATACCTCCCATGACCATGCCCACGCCGGCGCCCAGCAGAATGAAAAAGAGCTGAACATCCACTCCGTACTTGCTATCGCAGAAGTAGGCCCCGGCACAGACGAAAATCCATGCAACCAGGTTTAGAGACAATGCCTTGATGTTGCCGTATTTTGATGAGAGTCTTGAAAACAGTGAAGCACCTCCGATCGCTACGAATTGAATGATCAGGATGGTGGCGATGAGCACCGAGCTGTCAAGGTGCAGGACGCTGTCTCCGAATAGGGTGGCCACATACATCACGGTCTGAACTGCAAGATTATAGAGGAAGAAGGCCAGGAGAAATCTTTTCAGGGCAGGCGTGTGTCGGAGTTCGAACCACACCTTCCTGAGCTCTTTGTAGCCATTGCAGAGGAAGCGACCGCGTGCGTCCAGGGAAGTGTGTCGGTCGTTCAATCGCTTGAAGGTGATCTGCGCAAAGCCGAACCACCAGATCCCTACCAGCAAGAAAGCCAGCCTGATCGCACTTCCTTTTTCAATTCCTCCATACCAACCGGGGAAAAGGACCATCGTAAGACAAAAGATCAGTAACAAGGAGCTGCCCAGATACCCAAGTGAAAATCCTTTTGCACTCACTTTGTCCTGTAGTTCAGGTGGTGCGATTTCGGGAAGGAAGGCGTTATAAAAGACAATGCTGCCAGCATACCCGATAGCAGCCAACATGGAACCTGCTACGCCAATCCAAACATGTTCTTCCGAGTCGAAAAAGTAAAGACTGCTGCAGCCGATCGAGCCCATCAGGCAGAAGAAGTACATGAACGGCTTCTTCTTGCCGGAGTAATCCGAAATGGAAGAAAGCAACGGATTGATGAACGCGATCAATAGGAATGCCGCCGAGATGGAATACGTCTGCAGGGCGTCACTATTGAAATCCATTCCCAACAGATGAACAGGTTTGTCCCCGCCTCCGGTTATTGCAGTGAAATAAATAGGGTAGAGGGTGGAGGTGATGACAAGCGAATAGGCCGAGTTGGCCCAGTCATACATGGCCCATGCCGATACGGTCTTCTTGTCGTAAACGGATAGGTTCATGGATCAGGCTTTAATTAGAATCGGAAAGATTTGACCGTATCGACGAACAGCTTCACTTTTTCTTTCTCCAGGTCCGGATATAAACCATGTCCCAGGTTGGCGATGTGTCGATGTGGCCCGAAACGACGAAGCATCGCTTCTGTTTCTTGGCGAATCACATCGGGTTCTGCATACAACAGGCAAGGATCCATGTTCCCTTGAAGGGTTTTCCGCGGCCCTACCAGTTTTCTGGACTCTTCGATTTCCATGTTCCAGTCAAGTCCGATCACATCACATGGCAGATTGCCCAGCTCGCGACGAGCGAAAAAGGCGCCTTTGGCGAAAACGGTCACAGGCACTTCCGTGATAGCATCACAGATGGATTTGATATAGCGTAAGGAGAATTCACTGTATTGTTCAGGTGAAAGCAATCCAGCCCAAGAATCGAAGAGCTGAACGAGATGAGCGCCAGCAGCAACCTGTGCTTTCAAATAGCCGATGGTGCTTTCGGTGATCTTTTCCAAGAGCAGATGAGAAAGTTTCGGCTCAGCATAGAGGAACTTTTTGGCTACTGAAAAGGTCTTACTGCCTTTTCCTTCCACCATATAGGCGAGGATGGTCCATGGCGCTCCTGCAAAACCGATCAACGGAACACGTTGGTCAAGACCTTTGTTGGTGAGTCGGATGGCTTCAAGCACGTAGGAGTAATCATCCGGTCCTGCGATATGAAGGGCATCGATGGCCTGTCGGGTGCGAACCGTTTGTTCGAAGTAGGGGCCTCTGGCTTCAACGACTTCATAGGGTAAGCCCATGGCGGCGGGGATGACCAGAATGTCCGAGAAAATGATGGCTGCATCAACGCCCAGCAGATCGACAGGTTGGATGGTGACCTCTGCAGCCAACTCAGGCGACTCCACCAATTGTTTGAAACCTCCGACTCTGGCACGTACTTCTCGGTATTCAGGCAATACACGCCCAGCCTGACGCATCAGCCAAACCGGTGTGCGATCGGTATGTTCCCCACGGGCGGCTTTTAACAGTAAATCATTCTTTAGTGACATCGCCGCAAAAGTAGCAAATTGAAAACCTATGGTTCTCCTTGTTCAGAAGTAATTGACGATGCCGAAGTGAACCTTTCCACTTCTTATCTGGATGGATTGACCGTCCCCTTTGCCAAGCGCATAACTGATGGACATGATGCCGATCCGGGTTTCGAAGTTCATTCCCGCACCGAAGCCGATCGGTCGGCCTCCAGCGGTGCCGGATATCCCCGACTTGGTGTACCATGCGCCATTGATGAATGCGAAAAGGAAGGAATTCAGATCCGTGATATAGCGGTATTCGACATTCGTGATGGAATAGGCGGTGGCGAATATGGACTCTTCGTCAAAGCCCCGAAGGCTCTTCAGTCCGCCGATACGGTACATTTCATTTTCGAAGATCTGCGGATTGTGGATCAAAGCCGATCGGTTCATCAACGCCAGTACGTGTCTTCCGTAAATGGGTCTGTACATACGCAGAACGATGTCCGCTGCGTACTGCGTCGATTTCAATTGAAGGCTGTCGTACAGCTCAGGATTGATGGCAGAATTCTTACGGATGTTCCTTACGCCGATAGCACCGGTCATATCCACTTGGTATCCTTTTCTTGGGTTCAAGCGATAATCCAGTTGTTCAAGATGAGCGTTCACGCCGAAGTCGTTGGTGGTGATATCGGCATAGGGAGGCAAGGTGCTCAGGTTGTCCAGTCCGAAAGTCGATTGCAAATCGCTTTGCTTGTTCTTCAAAAAACCTTTCACATAGTTCGCCCCTTTCA
>JBJTRB010000147.1:0-21008 GCA_046075925.1 Bacteroidota bacterium
AAAAGAAACGCCCCCTCCTTTTCCTGTACCGAATCCCGGACCTTCGCCATCGCCAGTTCCCGTTCCGCTTCCTGCACCTACACCACCACCGGTACCGTTTTTACCCGTATAACGAGAGCCTGGATCTCCTTGCGGGTTTCCTTCATCACCGGTTCCAGCAGTTGCTGTTCCCTGACTTGCGCTGCTGTTGGACTTGCCCTTGTAAACGGAGCGAGGATCGACAGTACGAGGCGGTTCCACTTTGATGACCGGCTTGTCGCTTTTGATTACGGGTTGAACCTTATTGGGCTTGGTCGTCTTGCGAGGTGGTTCCTTGACGACAGGTGCCTCTTCGATATCCTGGGAAGCCACCTCATCATCTTCCATCTCATTCGCCTGGGCGATATCGCCGGGTGTAGGTGTAGTGGTGGTAGAAGTCGGCTGTACATCGCCCATGGCTTCATCGACGGTGCCGATGTCGACAAAAGTGAGTCCGCCGCCACCGCCCGACTCCGGGAAGGGTGGAATCGGACTCGTCATCACGGCGAATATGAGCGCAAGCAGAATAGCCGCGTGAAGCAACAATGAGATCAATAAAGACCGCGAACGTATGCGGGCGTCCATTTTCTTACTGCTTGGAATTCTTGGTAGCCAGTACCATTTTTATCTTAAGTCGATTACCGATATCGAGCACATCGACCAGATTCTGCACTTGTACGGTTCTGTCCACTTTCAACAATGCCGTCGGGTCAGGCTGACCTTTGATGGCTTCACGCAGCGCCTGTTCGAGCTGATCGGAAGGAACCGGCGTGTTGTTGATGGCGTACTGAAGATCGGAAGTGACTAAGATAGTCACCGGGTGTTTCACGGACTGGGAACTGCTCTTGGATGAAGGAAGAAGCAACTTCAACACGTTGGGGGTGGCCAACGTGGAAGTGATCAGGAAGAAGAGCAAGAGGAAGAACATGATATCATTCAGCGCGGCCGAGTAGACCTCACCATGCTGACGGTTTCTTCTGCGCAGGTTCATCGTTTGGTTTCGTTTCAGATGAGATATCAGGGCTTCGCCGGCTCTTCGAGCAGGTCGATGAACTCCACGGCATTCACTTCCATCTTATTCGCTACCCGATCGATCATGTTCTGCAGGTAGTGATAGCCGGCGTAAGCGATCATGCCTACAAGGAGTCCGGCTGCACTGGAAATCATTTTCACATACAGACCGCCAGAGATGGTGTTGATCTCAAGACTGTTCTGCAAAGCGATCTGGTAGAAGATCTTGATGACACCGAAGATGGTTCCAAGGAAGCCGAACATCGGCGCGATACCGGAAATGGAACCGAGGATACTCAGGTTCTTCTCCATCTTATAGATCTCGAGCTTCCCGACATTTTCGATGGCCCCTTCGATTTCCTTGACCGGCTTCCCAAGTCGCATCAATCCTTTCTCAACCATGCGGGCTACCGGCGTCTTGGTGTTACGACATAACGTCCTTGCAGCGTCGATGTTCCCGTGATGCACATGATCCTTGATCTGGTTCATGAAATTCATATCGATGTTCGAGAACTTACGGATGGTGAAGTAGCGCTCGAAGAAGATATAGATAGCGGCGATGGATAAGATGGCAATCGGGATAAGGATAGGACCGCCCTTCTGAGCCATATCCCAGAGGGAGATGGATTGCTCGGCTACCGGCGAAGCTGCAGGAGTAGCCAAAGCATTGGCGAATGCTGAGTCAGCTGCAGGGGTGATCTGTAAAAGGATTCCGTGGTACATGGACACTTTTTTCTTTGTTAGCTAACAAATTTACCGGGTTGCCAGAGGGGTATGCCGCAACCGCAGCGCACTTGTCAACAGTTGGATGTTACTTGAACGGGCACGATGAAAGGAAATTGTGGTCGGTAATCCAAGGATTTGTGTGCAGGCAGACGAATTAGATTAACTTCGTCCGGAACCTGAGTCCTAACCATGAAGTCCTTCATCGCCTTCATCCTGCTGCTTGTATTCGTCCTTCCTGCTGAAAGGGCGCAAGCACAGTTAACCATCCAGTTTCCGTCAAAAGACGGATTGACCATCACCGCACAGTGGTATCCGGTGAACTCCTCCTACCCGATCATCCTCCTTTGCCATCAAAACAAGTTCAGTCGAGGCGAGTATATCGAAACTGCTCTCAAACTGAACAAATTCGGCTTTAACTGCCTGGCCATCGACCAACGGGTCGGTTTCGAGGTGAACGGCGTCAAGAACCAAACCGCTCGATTGGCCCGAAAGAAAGGCATCGTGCCCGACTTCATGGATGCAGAACAGGACATTGCCGCTGCCATCGACTACTTGTTTGAAAAATACAAAAGGCCTGTCATCGTGATGGGAAGCTCTTACTCTGCTTCACTTGCCTTGAAACTCTCCAATCACAACGCAAAAGTACTCGGCGTAGTGGCTTTCAGTCCGGGAGAATACTTCAAAGACAAATCATACGTGAAGAAAAGCATGTCGGGCTTCGACAAACCGCTGTTGGCCATATCCTCTAAAGCCGAAGCTCCGGCTGTCAAGGCGCTCATTTCCGACTCACGCTCTGTATTAAAAGTCCAGTACATTCCGGATGGCCCTGGCGACCACGGTTCCAAGGTGCTTTGGTCCTCCTTCAAGGGCAACGAAGAGTATTGGGTGGTCCTGATGAACTTCCTCGACAAGCTGCGCTTTCTGGATTGACGGCATCATCGGATCATGCGCTGCCTTCGATTGATCGGTTTGCTACTACTAACGCTCTGTAGCATTGATTGCCTGGCTCAAGCTCGCACCACTACGGTCGGATTGTGCTTCAAACCTATTTTTCCTGTCGACTTTCTCGGCACCGGACCTGAATCAGTGGAAGAGTCGGGCGTGAAACTCACCACCTCGCTCAACAACGGATTCAGCGGTGGCATGTTGATCAGGAGGGGTTTCTCTGATCTGATTTCCTTGGAGACAGGCATCCAGTATATCCGGCGAGACTATTCATTCAATCTCACCAACGACACGTTCGATCTCGATCGTAGTTTCCGGACCATCGGATACGAACTGCCGCTGTCGGTCATGGTTTTCATACAGCTCGGCGAAAAAACATTCATGAACGGTTCGCTGGGATCCGGCATCGATGCATTTGCAAGTAGTGTACGCACTTCCGAGTACAACTTCGAGCAGATCGCCAGAAAAAGATATGTCGTCCAACCTGTGATCACTGCCAACCTCGGCTGGGAATACCGGACCACCTCATCGGGCATCATTTACCTGGGAGCAACCTTTCACAGGCCGTTCAACGACATCTATACGAACAGTGTGAATTATAAAGAAAACGGTACGGACATCATTCTGGTTCAACCCCTATCCGGCAGTTATCTCACGGCCGATCTGCGTTATTATTTCCACGAAGATCCGGATGCCAAACGAAACCGATCGAAGAAGAAATCGAAATGATCGACTAGTTGATCAACACCTTGCTGATGGTTGTTCCCACATCAGAGATAACTTCCAAATAATACAAGCCCGAAGGAATGCCAGGCAGATTCATGCGGAAACTGCCGGCTGATGTTTTTTCAGGTTGGGTAGAAAGTAGCATCCGACCCGTAGCATCGAACAACTTGCAAAAAGGCAGGGTCGCCGTCTTGGCCGTTTGAAGGAACAACACACCGGAAGTCGGGTTGGGATAAATGCTCCATTCAGTTGCGGGAGTAGAAACAATTCCAGTCGAAGAGGAGGTGACGACCACCGTACCGGAATAAGGAAGTGCATTGTAAGCAGTACCTGTCACCTCCAAGGTATCTCCCACAACAAGGCCGCTAACGGATAACATGGCTGAACCGAGCAGGGACCATCCCCTGGCGATGATTGTTCCGTGGTGTGACAGGCACACCAAAGCGCCATCATCGCTGACTGTTGGCTGAAAAACAGTAGCGGATTCATCGATCGTTGCCGGATGTTGAACGAATAATGGGTGGGGTGCTGCGGTACGAACCGGTACCGACGGATCACCGAAGCAGGTCCATGTTTCTGTGATCTCATCCCCTGCCGATCCGTATTGATCGTTCATGTGCATGCAACCGTTCACTGAAATACCACCGAAGGTGCGTCGAATATTGGACGGATAGGACTCGACAAGGATGTCCACCATTTCATCCTGCGCATCCATGGGCGGATCCCACGACTGGTTGATCGTTGACATCAGCGTGGCGAGTGCACCGACAGGACGATCGGAAGAGTCGCGTGCGCGAAGCAACGCCTCTGCGAGGCAGGTGCTATTGACAAAATTGCCATTCACACAGGCAACGGACCAAATGAATGGGAGGTGGCCCGCATTGGTCAATCCAGCGATGTCAGAAGCACTGAATCCCGTGGTGCCGAAACCAGAGGTACTTCCATGACCGGTATACGTGATAATACCCCGGCCAGTATTGATGGATTGTTGAAGGTCAGCAGCCGTCGGACTACCGGGCGAGTCCATCAGACCTTGTGTACCATCGTATAGTTCATCAACCCCGGTATAATGATAACCTAACAGATCCTGACGCATGTTACGGGCGTGCTCGAAATCCATCTCATTGTCATCACCGGGTCCTTGATCGGAAGCGATACAGATGCCGCTTGCCAACCAAGCGGAGGTGTCGGGACGTTGCTCATATTCAAGCGTGCGGTACACTTGGGTTGCCAGCTCCAGTTCGGTGTTAGCTGAGTAACGACCTACGATCACTTCCGCATAGGAATCGTTGCCGACCAAAAATCCATAGGATGGATCTGAATCGCCGGAGGGAGAGGAAAACGCAGGCACCTGAGCATTGTCACCGACCAACAATAAAAAAGTCAGTCCGTTGTTCTGATAATACTGCGAAACGAAATTGCGGATAGCTGTTGGATTGGAGCCGACACTCTGAACACTTACCATTTCCGTTGGCTGCCCCTTGCGGTTCTTCCAAGAAACAAATGGCTCCATGGCAGGCATCAAGGAACTGTCCGCTATCACCAGCATGTTCCCCTGATCGAACAATGGCGTGTAATTCAAAGCATTGAAATTCAAAAAATGCCGAGCATAGATGGCGGAGAAATCGGCATCTAATGTATTTACCGATGAAGAAGAGGGCCAAAACTCACCAGCCCGGGCTTTGATACGCAGCACCATTGCATGATACACCCGCAAGGAACGCAGCGTGTGGTCATACTGAAAGGGAAAAATGCGAAGGGATTGTCCGGTGAAATCACGGAGCACATAAGGCGATTGCAGATCCACGAGTGCTGAAGGGAATCTATCGCCAGAAACATACGGCGCACCGAATACGAAAGGGATGCTGGCAGGGTCCTGGTCGCGGTAAAGATTCCCTTTGCCAGGAAGTACCATCATTGGGAAATCACGGTAAGAAGAACTGACCACTTCCACTGACTGAACACCACCGCCTGGCACGAGCAACGGAGCTACGATCTTGGGCAAATCAGGGGCACCTGCTTGCAAGACAGGAGTACATCCGGGAGCGGTTATTTTCTGGTAAACACTTCCATCCAACATGACTTCCTGTGAATTGAATCCCTCAACGCGGACAAACAAGACAAGTTCCGTTTCGGACTGGCTCAATACCGTTACGCTGGCCTGGGAAGGTTCGTTCGCAGTAATACCCGTCCAGCGGGCTGCAAAGGAAAACTGGCCGAGAAGGGATAAAATCAAGAGTGCCGAAAAACGCATCAGGTATTTCAAGTGAACCACAAGTTAGTGAAAATGTCCTTCAATAGTCCCCTCACAGCTTGGGGTTTTCGCGGTGCCGATTGGCATCTCGAACGGTCTTTTTCTCGAAATTCCTTTGGATGGCTTCGGTGAGATCGACGCCCGTCTGATTGGCGATACACACCAGCACGAAAAGCACGTCTGCCAATTCATCTCCCAAGTCAACGGAAGCCTCACTGGCTTTGGATGACTGGTCACCGTACTTCCTGGCCATGATGCGTGCCACTTCGCCCACCTCTTCCATCAGGATGGCAGTATTGGTCAACTCACTGAAGTAGCGAACACCGTATTGTTTGATCCATTGATCCACATCGGCTTGAAATTGCGTGATCGTCATCGGTATTTTTTTTTCAAACCTACGAATACCCCAGGAATAAGCAGAGGCCCAAACGGCTCGAACTGAATATAACCAATCGAATAAAGACATAAATTTGATCTTCATTAAATCCAAAAACATGTTCAAGAAAATCATCTTATTCGCTTTGATTGCCCTCTCATTCGATGCATGCAAAAAAGAGGAAGATTCCCAACCTACAACCCTCCAGTCAATCTACCCGTCAGGGGGATTCATTCGCGGAACCGTATCCGGGCAACGATCCAATGGCTCTCCATTTTCCTTCACCTTCAACCATACATTTTATCCCTCAATGGACAATCTGTACACAGACGACAATCCATTAGGATCTTCGGACATTTACTATGGTTCGATAGAAAGAGTGGCTTTAGGTACGTTACCGATAAACGGCAGTAGCCAGATATCCTTTTCATTGCTTTCTCCCATCAGTCCGTACTTCCCGAGCGACGAGAGCTTCAGCTGCGATGTCTTGTCTGACTTGGGCAATGGTCAGACACTGTCTTTTTGGGCTGACATTTATGCTGGTTCATTCTCCAATATGTCTATCACGAATTTCAACTACAATTCATCCACTCGGATCGCTACTGGAGATTTCTTCATCCTGGCTGATGGAACAGATAACAGTACTGGCTATGACGCCACGATCACCGGATCTTTCCAATCACTACCGATGCTGCTGACCGTTTCAAAAGGAGTGAAAACGGATACACGTCCGACCAAAGCAGAAAATTGATTCTTGAATTGACAATGACAAGTCCGCTATCCGAATGGCGGACTTTTTTTATTCCCTGTTCTTGGAATCGATCAAGATGGTAACGGGACCATCATTGAGCAATTGGACTTTCATATCGGCACCGAAAACACCCGTTCCGACTTTTTTACCGATTTCGTTTTCCAATCGTAGCACGAACTTCTCATACATCGGAATGGCGATCTCCGGTCGCGCCGCCCGGATATATGAAGGCCTGTTGCCCTTTTTAGTGGAGGCAAACAACGTGAACTGACTCACCACCAACACGTCGCCACCCGCTTCCATCACTGAACAATTCATGACACCTTGCTGGTCAGGAAAGATCCTTAAGCGTGCGATTTTTCCCGTCAGCCATTCAATATCCTCTTCCGTATCCGCTTCTTCCACACCGAGCAGAACGAGCAACCCCGGACCAATAGCGGATGTACGGAAACCATCTATGGTCACAGAGGCATTGGTCACTCGTTGTAGCACACAGCGCATGATGAGAAATGATTTATCGGAACATGTCTTCTCCGAAAAGAACACTGAGATAACTGGTATATCGACTCACAGCGATCGACCCGGCTTCGACAGCCCGTTTCACAGCACAATCGGTCTCCTGATCGTGTAGGCAATTACCGAATTTACATCCCTTTCCTGTCTGAAAAATCTCAGGAAAAAAGTGAGAGACTTCGTACTTGTCGAAATCGATCGTTCCGAACTCACGAATGCCTGGCGTGTCGATGATATATCCTCCGGAGGGTAGCTCATGCATTTCAGCGAAAGTGGTCGTATGGGTTCCCTTTTGGTGCTGGACGGAAAGATCGGCTGTCTTGAGTGCAAGTCCGGGCACCAGCCGATTGACCAACGACGATTTTCCCACTCCGCTATGTCCGGAAAACAGGCTGATTTTTCCCCTCAACTCAGACTCTAACTCGGCCAAACCGATTCCTTTCGATGCGGAAACGGGAAACACCTTATAGCCGATCTGCTCGTACACTTCTGTCACCTCTGCGATAAAATCCCAAATGGCATCATCGTACAAATCGCACTTGTTCCAAATGATTCCACCCGGAATGGAGTAAGCTTCGGCGGTAGCCAAGAAGCGGTCGATGAAGCCAAGTGAAGTTTTGGGAAACACTGGAGTGGCAATGACGAATGCACGATCGATATTGGCTGCAAGGATCTGCACCTGCCGTGACAACTTCACGGATTTACGGATGATGTAATTCTTGCGATCACGGATCGTGGTGACAAGTCCTACATCGTCGCCCTCCTTCCATTCGACCTCGACCCGATCGCCTACTGTAAGCGGGTTGGTGGCTTCAAATCCCTTCAAACGCAAATTGCCACGTATCCTGCAACTCAGAATACGCCCCTCGTCCATCCGGACAAGGTATTGACTTCCGGTTGACTTGATGACGGTGCCTTCCACTGCTGAAAGGTACGAATAGGGTAAGGAATCGTTACCAACGGTTCGGTCTATTTATCTATTTTTACATCAGAGAGCAGGCTTGTTTCAATCCAACTTCCTGCACCAACCATGTCGATTCTCGTACAAAATGTCTCCAAGCGCTTCGGCGATCAATTGGCCTTGGATAATGTGTCTTTCGAGGCTGCCAAAGGACAGGTCGTAGGGTTTCTCGGCCCCAACGGCGCTGGCAAGTCGACGATGATGAAGATCATCACGTGCTTCCTTCCCCCTACTTCAGGCGAAGTGAAAGTCTGCGGACACGATGTCGGCACTGCCTCGTTGCAGGTGCGTAGATTGGTGGGCTATCTCCCAGAGCACAACCCGCTTTACCTGGAAATGTATGTCCGCGAATACCTTGAATTCATTGCAGGGCTTCATCACCTGGGCGGACAAAGCTCGCTAAGGGTCAATGCCATGATTGAAGCTACCGGCCTGGGCGATGAACAGTCCAAGAAAATCGGAGCGCTCTCCAAAGGTTATCGTCAGCGTGTAGGTCTGGCCCAAGCCTTGCTGCACGACCCGCAAGTGATCGTACTGGACGAACCCACTTCCGGACTCGATCCGAACCAACTGGTGGGCATTCGCCAATTGATCAAAGAAACCGGGAAGACCAAGACCGTGCTTTTCTCCACCCACATCATGCAGGAAGTCCAGGCAGTATGTGACCGCGTGGTGATCATCAACAAAGGAAAGATCGTTGCTGATGAGAAGCCGGAGTTATTACAGCGACACGCTGGCAGCGGAGTGACGATACAGGTGGAATTCGACAAGCAGGCAAAGCGACAAAAACTGGAAAGCATTGAAGGCGTGGAAAACGCAGTCAATACCTACGGCAACACCTGGCGACTTTCCTGCCGCGCAGGTTCGGATGCGCGCCCGGCGGTATTCAAGATGGCTGTCGAAGAAGGTCTGACCGTTCTTTCCTTGTCGCGCCAAGAAACAGATCTGGAATCCGTTTTCCAGCAGCTCACCAACGCCTGATGCGCACGCTCAAGCTCTTACTACTGTTCCTGCTGATCGAACTTGCTTTTTCTCGGGTAAAAGCGCAGGGCATCTCGGCTTTTTCCGATTACAGGGGATACCTCTACGCTTTTGACAACGGCAACTTCAACAAATTGGAATATCTGCCGGTCAACTCCTTCAAATCCGGGAGTTATTGCATCGCCTACGTCGACAACCGGAACGATTTCAAGGTGTATTCGGGAGGCAAAAGTGTCAATCTGCTGAACGCTGCGGACTTCAACTACTGGGTCACTGATTACCTGGTCGCCTTCAAGGTCGGACAAGTACTCTATGTGCAGGATGCAGGCGTAAAAAAACTCTTGTGTTACTATAACACCAGAATGTCCGTCAACGACAGTATGATCAGCTGGTTTGACGACAGCCAATACACCTTCAACATCTACTACAATGGACGTAATGCCGTCCTGGAAAACTCACTGCTCGAACCTCCGCGCGCTGTCAAAGCAGGCTCCAACACCCTTGCCTGGGTGAATCAATCCAACTTCTTCAATATCTTCTATCGTGGAAGTGTGATCAATATGGACGATATACCTCCCGTCTCCTTCGAAGCTGGCAGGGATATCGTAGCGTGGGTGGATGGTTATAACCAGTACTTCAACATTTTTTATCAAGGAGATACGGCTGTGGCAGCCACCTTTGCTCCTGATTCCTTCAAGGTGGGAAACGGCTTGCTTGCGTATGTGGACCAGCTTGGCAATTTCCAGGTCTTCAACAAGGGTGGCATTAAGCAGCTGTTGTCCGACCGACCTGACTTTTTCCTGGTCAAGGGGAATATCCTTGTTTACTCCTACAACAACTCTTTTTATGTCTATTACGACGGGAAAAGCTATCCGGTGGAGACCTATGTCCCAACCTCCTTCAAGACCGGACTTAACAGCGTGGCCTACCAGGACCCGGGAGGATCCATGAAGTTTTTCTCCAAGGGCTCCACGTATACGGTGTCCTCGGAATTCATTCGAGATTACGATGTGACCGGGGACGTACTCAAAATCCTGGTTGGCACCAATACCACCCAATTCTTCTGGGAGGGGCAGCTGTACGAGCAGTAAGTGTCGGGAAGTATTTTTCTTACATTTGGCCCTCCAATAAAACAACTATTCATGGCTTACCTCTTCACTTCCGAATCCGTTTCCGAAGGTCACCCGGACAAGGTGGCAGATCAGATTTCTGATGCATTGATCGATTATTTCCTGGCGTATGACCGCAACTCCAAAGTGGCGTGCGAAACGCTCGTCACCACCGGACAAGTCGTGCTGGCTGGCGAAGTAAAATCCGAAGCGTACCTGGATGTACAGGAAATCGCTCGGGAAGTCATCCGTAAAATCGGCTACACCAAAGCCGAATATATGTTCGAAGCCGACTCGTGCGGTGTCATCTCTGCCATCCACGAACAATCACCGGATATCAACCAAGGTGTCGAGAAAAAGGATCCTTGGAAACAAGGCGCCGGCGACCAGGGAATGATGTTCGGCTACGCCAGCCGCGAAACCGATACTTACATGCCTCTCCCGCTCGAGCTGGCGCATCTGCTGCTGCGCGAGCTGGCTGTGATCCGCCGCGAAGGCAAAGTGATGAAATACCTGCGCCCCGATGCAAAGAGTCAGGTGACCATCGAATACAACGACCATCACCAGCCTGTGCGTATCGATGCTATTGTCATCTCAACCCAGCACGACGACTTTGCAGCCGATGCTGCCATGTCTGCTAAAATCCGCAAAGACGTCATCAGTATCCTGATTCCACGCGTGATGAAAAAGCTTCCGAAGCGTGTGCAGAAACTGTTCAACGACAAGATCAAATACCACGTCAACCCTACCGGCAAATTCGTCATCGGCGGTCCACACGGCGACACGGGTCTTACTGGTCGTAAGATCATCGTCGACACGTACGGCGGAAAAGGTGCACACGGTGGTGGCGCTTTCTCGGGTAAAGACCCTTCCAAAGTGGATCGCTCTGCAGCATATGCTACCCGCCACATCGCCAAGAACATGGTGGCTGCCGGACTATGTGATGAAGCACTGGTGCAAGTCGCTTATGCCATCGGCGTAGCACAACCGGTCGGTCTTTATGTCAACACCTATGGCACGGCCAAGGTCGACATGAGTGACGGGGAAATCGCTCGGGAAATCGGCAACTTATTCGATATGCGTCCTTATGCTATCGAAAAGCGCTTCAAACTCCGTACACCCATCTACTTGGAAACGGCTGCATACGGTCACATGGGCCGCAAGCCGATGAAAGTCACCAAGATCTTCAACAAAGGGAAAAAGAACGAAAAGTCCATGACTGTCGAACTCTTTCCATGGGAGAAACTGGACTACACAGGCAAGATCAAGCGAGCCTTCGGAATCCGCTAAATACAAAGCCCCGCTTCGAGCGGGGCTTTTTCATTTTCAGCAATACGGTTTCAGTTCGCGTGCTCCTTCACAGTGCGTGAGAGCCAGCGTAACATCAACAGGATACCAGCAGCGGCAACCAATGTGAGGAAGAAATTGACAAGGAAAAAATCGGCCTTGTTTTCGTAACGGTCCCACATGGAGGCGAGTACGCCCGACAATTTGTTGCCGATGGAGGTGGCCAAGGCCCAACCTCCCATCATCAAAGCAGTAATGCGTGGTGGGCTTAACTTTGAAACGAGTGAAAGTCCCATCGGACTGAGGCACAATTCACCGAAGGTGATCACACCATAAGTACCGATCAGCCACCAGCCGGAACTCTTGTCAGCGCCGTTATGACATGCTGAAACCGCTGCCACCATGACCAAGGTGGAAAGGGCTGTGATGAGTAAACCGATGAATATCTTTCCAGGCGTGGACGGCTCTTTTTTTCTTTTTCTTAAAAAACCGAAAATGGCGATCACGACGGGCGTCAGAAAAACGACAAAGAAGGGATTGATGGATTGGAACAGTTCTGTCGAAAGGAGGTGCAGGGTTGCTCCCTCTTGCTTTTTTTCTTCCGGCAGATTAAGGAAGTAGGGATTGTAACCATATCCTTTGATCAGTTTTCCATTTGCATCTTTCTCGGTACGGAACTGCTTGTCGACCACTGGGAACGTATCTTTTTCATACGTCACGTCCTGAACCATGCCCAATGAACGGGCTGCAGGCACCACCTCGGCTGGCAGCTCACGATCGGTATAACTCTCGGCCCATGTCGTCAGCGCGGTGCCGTTCTGTTTGAAAACAGCCCAGAAAATGATCACCACTCCATAGATGGCAAGTAGCGCTTTCACGGGTTTACGGTCTTCCTTGTCCAAGCGGACCAGCAGACTCGCATAAAACACAGCTACAGGTAATGCACCGAACAAGAATGCGTCCGTTGAATCGGATCCGAATACATTACCTGGAATCATCCAACCAAGCACTCCCGCGATAGCGGCGGGTAGCAATACCCGGGTGAACACACTGGAAATGCTCATATCGCCCGGCTTGGATGCCTGACGTACATCGACATGACGATAGTGTTTGTTACCCATCCAGAAAACAGCCACTCCGATGAACATCCCGACTCCCGCACCGATGAAGGCCTCACCCCATCCGAAAGTGTTTCGCAGGTAGGCAGCGAAAAAATTACAGATGAGTGCGCCGACATTGATACCCATGTAAAAGATGTTGAATCCGATATCCTTTCTCTCTTTGTAACGAGGGTCGTTATACAGTGCACCAAGCAGCGTGGTGATGTTGGGCTTGAAAAAGCCGTTTCCCAGAATCATGAGTATGAGCGACGTAATGAATGCCGTCTTTCCAGGAAGTGCGAGTCCCATGTAACCCAATCCCATCAACACTCCACCGATGGTGATCGAAACCCGATAACCCAATAACTTATCAGCGAGCAACCCTCCGATGAAAGGTGTCAGGTAGACCAGCGCGATGAAGGTTCCGAAGATGTCGGATGCCTCCTTCTTGTCTAACGCCATTCCTCCCTTTACCGAGTCGGTCATGTACAGGAAGAAAATGCCGATCATCAGGTAATAACCGAAACGTTCCCACATTTCGGTGAGGAAGAGATAGGGAAGCCCCTGCGGGTGTCTGCGTTCAGTCGCGTTCATGGTCATGATTGTTATCCGACAAAAATAGGATTTGGCGGCTGCCTTCAAACAGTAAGTTAGTAGTAAGTAAACATGTACATTGCAGCGATGGTGACAGGAAATGGCTCCCCGCTGCCGGTAATTCTGCGTTGGACAGGTCCGATGGCAGGCATTATCCTGTACCTGCTGCTCAGTCGAAGCGGCCTTTCCCACACGATGTGCTCAGTGGCAGGACTGACGGCATGGATGGCGATCTGGTGGATTTCAGAAACTGTCGACCTGGGCGTTACATCCCTTCTTCCACTTGTGATCTTGCCGCTGACCGGTGTGATGGATACATCGGAGGTCGCAGGACAATACATGGAACAGACCGTCTTCCTTTTCATCGGAGGTTTCTTCATGGCCTATGCGATGGAAAAATGGAAGCTCCACGAGCGCCTTGCGTATCGTATCATACTTTCAACCGGAGCCACTCCTGTGCGGGTTTTGGCGGGATTGATGATCACCACTTTCTTCGTTTCGATGTGGATTTCGAATACAGCTACGACGCTGATGATGCTTACCGCAGTGATGGCGATCATTCACCACAAGAACCTGTTTGAACCCGGCGAGCACAGCAGGATGGCCACCGGCTATCTGCTGGCATTGACCTACACGGCCAGTATCGGGGGCATGAGTACGCTGGTCGGCACACCTACCAACATGATCCTGGCCGGTTTCATCGAAACCAATTATCAAGGGTCTGCCACGATGAATTTCATGATATGGTTCCGACATGCCTTTCCAATGGCTCTGATATTGGCCATACTCACCTTTCTTGTGATTCGTAAACGTTATTTCAAAAACGGCGGCAACCGGACTTTCGACCTCGGATTCATCCGCAACCGATACGAAGCGTTAGGCAAGCTGAGCAAGCAAGAATCAAGAGTTACGCTGGTTTTCTGTATCACGGTCGTATTGTGGTTCACACGGACCGACCTCGATTTCGGTAGCATCCGATTCAAAGGCTGGAATCATCTGTTTCCTTGGGGAGGTATGATTAAAGACAGCACTGTCGCCATCATCGGCTCGTTAGCACTCTTCCTTTTACCTTCAGGAAAACAAAAGGAAGCATTGTTGAATTGGGAAGATGTAACTCGCCTGCCTTTCCGGATACTATTGCTCTTCGGCAGCGGCTTTGCCCTTGCAGCGGCTTTCAGCAAGAGCGGCCTGGCAGCCTCCATCGCAGCGAATCTGACTGCGCTGGAGGGCCTTCCATCCATCGCATTCATTTTTGGTGTTGCAGTGATCGTTACTGCACTGAGCGAATTCGCATCCAACGTAGCGAGCATCCAACTCATGCTCCCGATCCTTGCTCCACTTGCGGTTACATTGAAGGTGGACCCTTTGACTTTGATGATTCCTGCAACACTCGCTGCTTCCTTGGGCTATATGATGCCCGTAGCTACTGCACCGAATACCATCGTTTTTGGAACCGGACATATCCAAATGAAGGAGATGATCAAGACCGGGTTACTCATCAATTTGCTGGGCATACTGCTCATCACGCTTTTCCAATTATTGGGGATCTGACCGATTCCTTGTCCGATTTTTTCAAATCACCAGTAGTACAATCCGTTCAGGTTCCTGATTTACAGGATATCGGAATCAGTCTGCCACTTGTCCTTGATTTCCAGCCGACTATTCTGAGCGAATAGACTATGCCTGCTGTTCGGTGGTATCATTGCTACAGATACTTCGAGCAACTAACACATCATCTGAATATTCATCCTAAAAACTCAAAAGCCATGAAAACAAAAATCGCCCTGATTGCCATCTTCGCCGGTGCTGCGATGATGTCATGCCAAAAGGAAGCTGAAATCGGCGCTTCTTATCAAAATGAAAGCATCCGTCAGTCACGCACTGAAGGTGTTCGTAACCCTCAGACGATCACTACCAACCGTGTGGATCAGAAATTCGCTTACGATGCCAAGGGTAAACTTGAATCGATTTATAATGCTGGCCGCTTGCAGAAGCGCTTCGAATACGATTCAGAAGAACGTCTCATCACGCTGAATCTTGCGGAATCAGGACAGGAAATCCACTATCGTTATGAAATAGATGTACTACCAGTCGATGCCATTCGTGTCAAGCGGTTTTCAGACGGATCAGCCATCGAATTCTCTGATATCGTGTTTGGTTACGACGAACTTGGACGTAAAGTATCTGAAATCGAAACCGAACGGGAGACAGGCAATGTGATCAGTTACCTCTATGAATACGATGAGTTGGATCGGCTGCTGTCCATACAGAAAAACGAAGGCGATATGATGGTCAGCCTGACACGTCCTGATGGATTCGTCGAAGGTAAAAGTCACCTGGCAGGCTTGGATGTCCTGTCACTTGAGCCCGGCACCAGTCTGCAGAAAGGACTCCCAGTACGTCTCATGGTCGATGACGCAAGCGGCCACAGGGAAATTGAATACACCTATGCACTGAACACTATCGGACAACCTGACCTGTTCACCACGAGTCTCGATGGCCGGAGGACGGTAAAGTCTAAAGTGACTTATTAAGATCGTGTGTTGATGATGGCAAAGGGGGCCCAAGCGACGGGGCTCCCTTTCCTTATTTGAAGAACTGTCATCGATCAGTCTCCTGACAACCGAAGCAAACGCTGCAGCAATTCCGGATCATTCGGACGAGGAGCATTCATTTCAACTATCTCACCCTTCTTGTCCATGATCATATAACGTGGAATACTGTTGATCTGGAAGTACCTGCAAGCAGGCGAATTCCAATTGCCCGGCGAAATAACATTTACGCCTTGAATACCGATGTCGTTGATGGCCTTTCGCCAACCCTCTTCGCTTCCATCAATCGATATGTAAAGAAACACGATCTTCTTTTTTTGCTGATCAGTAAGGCCATCATGGAGTGTCCGGGAAGCAGGCATCATGGCACGACAAGGCCCGCACCAACTTGCCCAGAAATCGATGTACACCACTTTTCCTTTGAAGTCGGATAAGTTGACACGTTTGCCCTCTAAATCAGTAAGTACGAGATCGCCGTTGCCAGCAGGCTGGCTGGATTCGCCTGCCTTCGCCGGCGCTTCTACCTTACGTTCATCGCAAATAAGACTGATTGTATTGAAGTAGGACCTGGATCCAGTGTCCAGTTGGGATAATTGCATCTTCAACTTCTTGATCATGAAAGGCGCAAGGTTGTTGCAATCCTCCTTCAGGAATCGCGCAACCCAATAGACATACACCGGGTCCGAAAACTTCTCACGGGCCATGGTCGACTTCCGATCGGCAGAAGTGGTGTAATCCTTGAACTTGTTGAACTGATTGGCCTTGGATGTCTGATACGTGATGTAGTACTTGAGGAACTCCCGGTAAGAAGGATTCGCAAGTGCCGACGGCTGGTCGGGATTCAGTTTCGCCATTCCCTCTAACATGACATCGGGCAAAGGAGTGACGACCTGAATGCTGCGGTCGGAATTGGCTCGGATGATCGGATACATCAATAAAAGCTGCCAATAATGGAAATCGACTTCGGCAGTGATGAATGATTTGAAACTTCCGCTGGAGGAAGTCCACTGGTTATCGGATCGGAGAAAATCCAACTGCTTTTTGCGCTGACCGAAAATCGACATTTCGAATTCATCGACCGTCTTGGTCATCATCAAAGTCTGCTGCAGACTGTCATTGAAATCATTGCCGAATTGCTGATAAAAACGTTGAAGTACTCCATTCGCATTCGAACCCGAACCATCCAACTGTACAGCGGGAGCCGTACCCGACTCATCGATCGTAAAGTGAAGTTCCGATCCAGGTTCGGCATAGAGACCGAAACGATAGGTGCTGAACAGGAGCGTAACCAATCTGGGTATTCCGATCCGCACATCGATCTTGGAAACACCCGATTTGAATTGCGATTCGTTCACCTCCGGCTGAATACCAAGTCCGGTGCGATCGACAATCAACTGCGCAGTGGCAGGAGCTTGTGAACGGTAGGTAACATCGACCGTGAAATCAGGCTGAGCAATGACTTGTCCTGAAAACAGGAGCAAATAAGTCGATAGCACTATCAAGAATCCATTTCGCATGATAAGTTGATTTGGCTGTGTTAGCGTTTCAGAAAGAACATCACTCTCCCGGCTTGCCTTTGCTCCTGAAATAGATCTCGATTGGAACACCGGAAAGATCGAAGTGCTCCCGCATCTTGTTTTCGATGAAGCGACGATACGACTCGTTGATGTATTGAGGCAAGTTGCAGAAGAAAGCGAACTGAGGAGTATGGGTCGGTAATTGAGTAATGTATTTGATCTTCACATATTTCCCTTTGATGGCAGGAGGAGGCTGATTTTCGATGATCGGCAGCAGGTAATCATTCAGTTCCGACGTCTTGATCTTACGGGTGCGGTTAGCGTAGACACGAACCGCCTCTTCCAGCGCTTTGAAGACACGCTGCTTTTCCAGCACGGAAGTGTAAACGATCGGCACATCGGCGAAAGGGGCGATCTTGGATTTGATGTATTCCGTAAACCGATTCACGGATGAGTTGTCCTTTTCCAAAAGATCCCATTTATTGACGACGATGACGACACCCTTGTGGTTCTTTTCGATCAGATGGAAAATGGCCAGATCCTGCGCATGCACGCCTTTCTCGGCATCTATCAAAAACAGGCAGACATCCGCATCCTCGATGGCACGCACCGAACGTAGTACGGAATAGAATTCCAGGTCTTCTTTCACCTTGGCCTTCCTGCGCAAACCCGCCGTATCGACGAGATAGAAATCATGTCCGAACTTATTGTATCGTTGGTGGATCGTGTCGCGTGTGGTTCCTGCAATCGGCGTGACGATACTCCGATCCTCCCCTGTCAGCATGTTCAACAGCGATGATTTGCCGACGTTCGGCTGACCTACGATTGCGAATTTCGGAATATCCTCCTCCATGGAATCCTTCTCGTTGGGCAGCGCAGCAACCACGGCATCCAGCAGTTCGCCCGTACCCGAACCGTTGACTGCGGAAATACAATACGGTTCTCCGAGTCCGAACGAGTAAAACTCAACGGCATCGTTAGCACGCAACGAATGATCCACCTTGTTGACGACCAAAAAGACTTTCTTGCCAGCCTTTCGCAGAAGCTGCGCAACCGAATCATCCAGATCCGTGATGCCTGACTCCACATCGACCACGAACAAGACGAGGTCGGACTCCTGAATGGCTATCTCCACTTGTTTACGGATCTCCCCCTCGAAGACATCGTCCGAACCACGGACGTAGCCACCCGTATCGATGACGCTAAATTGCCGTCCGTTCCAGTCGGCATGACCATAGTGACGATCACGCGTCACACCGCTCTGCTCATCCACAATCGCCTTGCGGGATTCGGTGAGTCGGTTGAAAAGAGTCGATTTGCCGACATTAGGGCGGCCGACAATGGCAATGATGTTAGACACGAGCTGGGATTTGGAGCAAAATTAACCATTTAATGCTAGGAACGGCGTAGCATTGAATTGCTACCTTTCAACCATTCCTCACACAGAAAAACCGAACAGCATGAAGTCATCTCTTTTATTGCTTGCTCTCCTAGCCAGCTCCTACATGACAACAGCGCAATGGACCACGGCCACCATGCAAGGCCCACGATACGGATTGGCAGGTGCCACAGCAGGGAATAAGGCGATCTTTGCAGGAGGAATCGGCTTTGTAAGTATTCCACCTGCCGCCTACGATATGTTTGACGCTTCAAGCGAAACATGGAGTTCAGGACAGATTTCCACGGGTCGGTACTACATTGCAGGAGCATCCACTGGAAATTGGGCGGCATTTGCAGGAGGCGAGAACGGATGGATATTGGCCACTTATGCCAAAGTGGATTTTTATAACGCCAATTGGAACCAGTGGAGCAGTTCGAATGCCTTGTCAGCGGCTCGTAGCAACATTGCCGGCGCAGGAAATGGAAGCAAACTGCTTTTTGGAGGAGGAGAAGAATACGGACAAGCCTACTATTTCTCGAACGTAGACATCTATGACACTGCTACCATGTCGTGGACTACCTCCAACCTTTCATCACCGCGCTCTCGATTGGCTGCTGCGGCAGCGGGAACAAAAGTCCTTTTCGGAGGGGGCATCGGTCCGGGCGGAACTTCTGGAACGGTCGATATCTACGATGTGCCCACTGGAACATGGACGGTTTCTCAATTGTCTACTCCACGCAGTGAGCTTTCAGCTATCGCGTGCGGAAATAAAGTTTATTTCGCTGGCGGGTTGAATGCTGCAGGCCAACCCACCGATGTGATCGACATTTACGATGTCTCCAGTGGCACATGGACCGTCAGCAATCTTTCTTCGCCACGTAGCCTTGTCTCTACAGGAACAATCGGGAATCTGATTTTCTTCGCAGGCGGACAATCGACTTCAACCGGCACTGCATCGTCCACTGTCGATCTTTGGGATACGTTGACTGGAAGCTGGTCAACCCTTTCACTTACAACTGGCCGCTACTATTGCGGTGCGGCATCCGTGGGCGACAAATTCCTGGTTGCCGGTGGGCTCAACAGCGCTGGCTCTCCTCTCAGCAGTGTAGAAATCTACACCGTCATTGGTACCGGAATCCAGCCTGCCCATACCATCCATGCAGCGATGGCCTATCCCAACCCGTCTGCTTCTGGAAAATTCATGCTCGAAACCGAAATCCCAATCAATCGGATCGACGTGTTGGATGCGATTGGCCGAACCGTGGTCACCTCTACCGAAAGAAACTTCAATTCGATCGATCTTTCTACGAAGCCGGATGGAATCTACCTGCTGCGCATCCTGTATGAAGCAGGAAGTGTCGAAACTTCCCTCCTGCAGAAAAATTAATCACTTGAAGCCGTAGTTGAATCTGCTTCCCGAAAAAGGATTATTGCTGGGAATAGCCGAACCGCTTCAGCTTGGACTCGCTTTTGCGCCAGTCCTTCTCCACCTTCACGAATAATTCCAGAAAAACTTTCCGGCCAAGGAATGCTTCCAGATCCTTGCGTGCTTCCGTGCCGATACGCTTGATGGATGCACCTTTTTTTCCGATGATGATTCCCTTCTGAGAATCACGCTCCACGTAGATCACGCCTCCGATGCGTATCAATTGACCGTCCTCTTTGAACGACTCGATTTCGACTGTCGTGGAATACGGTATCTCTTCCTGGTAATGCAAAAAGATTTTTTCACGGATGAACTCGGAGGCGAAAAAACGCACCGAGGCATCGCTGATGTCTTCTTTGGGAAAGAAGGGAGGATTTTCCGGAAGGATGGCTAGAATCGCTTTACGCACTTCTGCCACATTGAAATCCTTCAAAGCGGAACAAGGAATGATGGCATGCGGTTGAACGGCTTTCTTCCAACCATGCACCAGCTTGTTGATCTCATCGGGGATGGATGCATCCACTTTGTTGATCACGATGATGACAGGAACACGAATGGCTTTTATCCTTTGCACAAGTTCCTCATCCATATACCCTTCCGTGAGATCTGTGATGAACAGTACAGCATCGGCATCTTCCAACGCCGCCTGAACATACTCCATCATCCGTTTATGCAACAGGTAATGCGGTTCAAGGATGCCTGGTGTATCTGAAAAGACAATCTGAAAATCCTCATCGTTCAAAATCCCTTTGATCCGGTGGCGGGTGGTCTGAGCCTTGG
>JBJTRB010000148.1:0-2168 GCA_046075925.1 Bacteroidota bacterium
CTCCGAACCGCTCGAGTCGGCTACCAAAACCGATAATGATACGCTTTAGGTGATTCCAAACGGGTAATCCTTTTCTTGGCAGCCATAATTAGCTGCTATTTCTCAACCAAACTATTTTGAATGAGAAGCATTTCCTGCATACGATATCCGATTGTGTATACAGGAAAGGCACTTTAACGTGGTGGAGCTGGAGGGAGTCGAACCCTCGTCCAAACCGGGAATCGGACCGCTTTCTACATGCTTAGCTTCCTATTGATTGTCGGCAGACAAGCTGCCGGGAGCAGGCGACTTGCCAACGTAGTTCCGAAGGGATTTGCGGCTTGCCCGGAACGTGCGTACCGCTCACTCACCATGCGGTGCCTCCGGTTGGGGAACGGGTGAGCAGGTTCCCCGGAGACAACTTACGTGCTAATCTCTGGATTAGGCAGCAAGTGCGTAGTTGGTGTTGCCAACTGAAGTTTGAAAGCCGTGATTTACGAGCCAGACTCCCGACGCTCGGCATGCTTACAGAACCATTCATCCAGCTGTCAAAACCGGTCAGCCCCAAGCGATACGAAGATACGGAAAATAGCCGTGCAGTTGATTCTCAGAAGCCGACCGGAGGCACCGTCCAGCTTTCGCCGAACTCCTGCGCACGACGCTGCTCAAAAGGCCCGTGGAAATCCAGGTACACGTCGAATCGGATGCTGCCCTCCTGCTCTGCTTTGTAATTCGTATGCCAATAATTGTTCAGCGCGTACAGATACAACGTCGACGATTTACACGGCTTGTCCCGCCACGATTTATAACCCCTGTTTCCTTTTCGCTCGTCCACCACTTCTCCGATCTCGAACAGCGCTCCTTGCGGCGAAGCAATCGTAATGCCGCCAAAACGGTCAGACACATCGATCCACCGCTGCACCGAATAAAAATCCTTGTTTGCCGCGGAAAGCTGTCCATCACCGGGCACATAAAACGTATCCGCCACCCCGATACGTACCTGCGGATCTTCCAGATGGAAAGGCAATGGCAAATGAATCGACTCTTTTTCTCGAACAACTTTCTTATCGATGGTCACCGACAGCCGCACCCTGTGCGAACCTGGCCAACGGGCGACTTCGTACCGGATACCGTTCGTTCCGCGCAGGCCGCAGTGCACGACCGTTCGCCAGCATCCACGTTGTCCATCTTCAACGTTCACCGAATCCAACTGCGCACTGCTGCTGATGAGTGTATCGGTTCCTGAAAGATAAAATGCATCCAAGAGTCCGCTGAAACGGGACGTATCCACCCATTGTCGGCCACGCGACCACCAAGCGCTGATAGCGCCCGAAACAGGATGTATCTCGAATGAATCCGTAGGGTGAAGAACGGGAATCGCTACCGACGGATAATCATCCAGCACAACACTTCCAAACGGCGGAACCGAGGGAATCAATTGGTCGACACCGTCGACCTGCGCTATCAACACATCGCGCGTGAAAGGGGAAGGATTGAACACCCTGTGCTTGTTGTCCGAATTCAAATATGCTGCTAAACTGTCTTTGAGTAACTGCAAATAATAAGCCGATGAGTCGAGGTAACTGCGCTTGTACGCCCATTGATGTCTGGTGAACGCCGCATCGGGATCGGACACGCTGTTCCACGATCCCCACGTGTGCTCATGAAACAGCAACAAGTATTTTCTTACGGACCACACCAATTGTTCAGGCAATCGGATACTCTTCGCTGAAGCCAATTGTTCCAATGCAACCATCTCCCCTGTCAACACCCTGTTACGTGCCTCTTCGGCCGCTGTCGAGTACGCTCCATCTTCCCAATAGGGCGTGAAATCGCCCTGCTTCCGAGGCAACGAAGCGCCATACCTATTTTCGAAACGCTCGAACCAGCTTGTCACATCAGTCAATGCGATCCGTGGCGATATGTAAGTCTCATTCCAGTAGTTGACAAAAGTGGAGATTGTCCGATCGACCGGACCGTTGTCTGCTACGATGTTGTATCGCCACTGTACCATGTCATACGGATAGTCACGCTGCTGCAGCTCGTCCAGATAATCCGCTATTTTTTCAGGTCCACGATCGAAGACCGCTCCTTCGGTGATGCCATGCCACGAGGAATAGCCCTTTGCGCACGTCCAAAAGAGAATACTGTCCCTTCCATCCGGCGACAGCCACCAGAACGGACGGTCG
>JBJTRB010000149.1:0-16037 GCA_046075925.1 Bacteroidota bacterium
TCGTTTCCACTAGAATCAAACCGGATGGTAGTTACGGAACGGATATCGCCTGAACCTTCGAAATCCTGCTCGGTGATTTCACCATCTTCGTTACTGGATATCGCAGACTTTTCAATACAGATCCCATCGTGGCCTGTACGCGTCCTGAAGGAAAGACGTCCTTTATCATCATACTGGTACTCTTCGGAATAATCATAATCGCCTTCCTCGTCATACCGCTTCAATGATATGACCCTGTCACCCGCATCGTATGCATACTCCAAACGTTCTCCTGTATCATCACCATAATAACGGACCTCCTCCACCAACCGCTCCTTGTCATCACGTCTTAACACTCTTCGCTCAGTGACATCGTCGATTGCATAAAGCAAGACATGTTCGATCAACTTGCCTAATGGGGTATAACTGTAATTATTTCGCTCCTCAAGTGTTCCGGTTGAATCGAATTTGGATTCCTCCAACGGATGACCTTGTTCATCCAGTTGAATGACCGATTCAAGATACTCTTCATCGGCTTTCCGCATCAATTCTGAAAAACTCAGCGACCTGTAAAGTTGATTGAACCTGCGTATGGTCTTTACCTTCTTGTCCATGGATGAATTCAATTATTTCCGGCAAAACGGCGTACTTCCGTTGCACTTATTTTCTTGTCACAAAGAATGACCAACCGCTCGACCACATTGCGCAATTCACGGATGTTCCCTGTCCAATCCATCTTGGACAATTCATCCAGTGCCTCTTTTGAGAACTCTTTTGACGGCATGCCGTAATCCTGACAGATCTCTTTGAGAAAATGATTCGAAAGGGCAGGAATATCCGAGCGACGGTCATTCAGAGAAGGAACATGGATCAGGATGACAGACAAACGGTGGTAAAGGTCTTCACGGAAATTCCCTTTTGCAATCTCTTGTTTTAGATCCTTATTGGTAGCAGCAACCACGCGAGGAGAAACAGCGATTTCTTTCTCCCCACCTACCCGGGTGATCCGGCCTTCCTGAAGGGCACGAAGCACTTTGGCTTGCGCCGAGAGGGTCATATCACCGATTTCATCGAGAAATAAGGTGCCACCGGATGCCTGCTCGAACTTTCCGATACGTTGCTTGATAGCGGAAGTGAAGGCGCCTTTTTCATGCCCGAACAACTCCGATTCTATCAACTCCGAAGGTATGGCTGCACAATTGACTTCCACGAGCGGCCCTTCGGAGCGCTGACTTTTTTCATGGATCCATCGTGCTACCAATTCCTTTCCGGTTCCATTCGCTCCGGTAACAAGCACTCTTGCATCCGTCGGCGCAACTTTTTCGATGAGCTCACGGATAGTTGCAAGCTCCGGAGAATCGCCAACCATTTCGCGGGTCTTATGGATTTTTCTGCGCAACGATTTGGTCTCTTGCACAAGGGAAGTACGCTCCAGCGCATTTCTGACTGTGACCAGCAACCTGTTCAAATCAGGCGGCTTGGAGATATAATCGTAGGCGCCCTTCTTCAGTGCTTCAACGGCCGTCTCGATCGTACCGTGTCCTGAAATCATCACCACTGGAATCTCCGGACGCAGCTCCTGGATTTTTGCAAGCACTTCAAGACCGTCGGTCTTGGGCATCTTGATATCACAGAGGACTACATCGTACGCGTTGACTGAGACGAGCTTCAAACCCTCCAGTCCGTCCGCTGCTTCCTCCACTTCGAACTTCTCGTAGGTCAGTATATCACGAAGCGCGTTACGGATCGCTTTTTCGTCGTCAATGATGAGGATCTTAGCCATGGATGGAAATTGATTTCGCTAAAATAAGAAACACAGTCAGACACTCATACTCGACCGGTCCTGATCAGTCTAGTCATTGCACCTTCCTTCAAAGCGTGACTGCTGACATGGATCCTTCTCATACCGAACCTGCTGATCACCAGCTCGGTCAGTATGATAGCCGGCACGATCATATCTACCCTCATACGGACGAGTCCGGCCATTTTTCTACGCTCTTTGCTTGTAGACCGTACCAATCGATCGTGAAGCTTGCTTATAGAGGTTCGATTAAGGCTCGAAAAGGCACGTGATGTCATGGGATCCGTCTTGCTGGCGGAAGCCGCTATCATGGCTGAGTATGATTCAAAGGAACCTGAAGATCCGATCAAAATATCGGTAGGATATTGCCTCAAAGCTCTTTGCAGAGGCTTTATGGCAGAAAAAATATGCTGCCGGATAGCATCATGTTCTTCCATTAGCAACGGATCGGAAGGACAGAACATTTCCACCAAGCGAGCGGCTCCGATTTTGAAACTTCGTTTCCACAACGTAGTGCCTTCCTCGGACAGGATGAACTCCACGGACCCGCCGCCTATATCCATCACCAGAGTGCGACCGATATTCTCAGGAAGCGTATGCCTGACACCTTCCATGATCAAAGCTGCTTCTTTCGCTCCTGAAATCGGAGTGATGTGGATGCCTGTTTTCTTCCTGACTGCATGTATGAATTGTTGTCGATTGGATGCAGATCTTATCGCAGAAGTGGCCAATGCCTTTATCTTAACCACTTGATGCTTTTCCAAAACCACAGAAAATTTACCGAGCGCGGAAATCGCTCGGTTCATTGCATCGTGAGAGATCTTGTTTTCATGTATGCCTCCTCTGCCGATTTTGACAGTATGGCGCATACTCTTCAATGGAATCCAACCACCATGGTGGTCGGGGACCGCTATGAGCAGATGAAAGGTGTTCGTTCCAAGATCGAGTACAGCGTAAGGCGAATCCGAAAGGACTTTCAGCCTTTGTAACGCACCCATTTCCACAATTCTTTATAGGTGACTTTCTTTCCGTAGAGCAGGATGCCGGTACGGTAAATCTTACCTGCGAACCAAGTGGTGAAGACGAAGCCTGCTACCAGAAGTGTCATCGACAACACCACATGCTGCCAGGGAACTCCGAAAGGCAATCGAACCATCATGATAATCGGGGATGTAAATGGAACGACAGAAAACCAAAATGCGATGTCACCTTGCGGATTGTTCAAGACGTTGACTGCAGCGACATAGGATAAGATCAGCGGAATGGTGACCGGCAGCATGAATTGCTGGACATCGGTTTCCGAATCGACTGCTGCGCCTATGGCTGCGAACAAGGCGCTGTACAGCAGGTATCCACCCAAAAAATAAAAAATAAAACAGGAGATCATCAAGGGGAAGTTCACACTGCCGAAGGCGGCAGAAATTTCGGCAAGTGCATCGACAGGCTTGCTTTCGATGGCCATGCCTCCCGGCTGATCCGGTTGAATTACCGAGGTCGCTGCCATTGGAATCTGATCGCCTGGAGAAGCCATGCTTCCGATCACGGAATAGATGACCATGGTAAGTACCACCCACAATAAGAATTGGGTGAGTCCGACCAAAGCAATGCCGATGATCTTTCCCATCATCAATTGAAAAGGCCTGACCGATGAGATGATCACCTCAACAATGCGGTTGGTTTTCTCTTCCATGACACCGCGCATGACCATGGCTCCATACACGAAAATGAACATGTATATCAATAGACCTGAAATGAACCCTAAACCGGATGCCAACGGCGCATTGGTTTCTTTGGCTTCGAGATCGCGCGTCTTCACGTCCACATCGGTTCGGATGGCAGCCAGCTTGCCGGGATCAATACCAGCATCCAGATATTTATGCTCATTGATCTCCTTTTCAACTACGTTTTCAATCCTGTCCAACACATCAAGCCCGGGCTGTGATTCCGAATACAATACGACTCCTTTTTCCAATGCATCAAGGGTCGCTGTAACCGGAATGACCAGAATACCGAAATAGCCCGCCTTCTCGGCCACTGAGCGAAGTGAATCGACCGGACTATCCATGTAAATGAACTCCAGTCTTTCATCGCTTTTGAACCTGCCTCCGAAGGCACGTGTCTCATCGACAACAACGATGGTCTTCCGATCCTGGTCGGCTTTATTCATATAAATCATGAACGCAAAGACACCGCCCATCAACAACGGGCCAAGGATGGTCATTACGAGAAATGACTTCTTTCTTACTCGCGACCAATATTCACGTTGGATGACTAAAGGGATCTTGCTCATGATGGAGAAGTTTCGTTGATGGGAGACTCGGACACTTTTTGTATGAAAATCTCGCTCATGGATGGAACCACTTCACGCAGACCATGTATGGTGGCGGCAGGTAAAACCGCTTGTAAAAGATCGTTGGTTGTAAAACCTGCATGGAGACCGACCACCATACGCGGATGGAATTCGTCCTGGTCCTGGGAGCGGACGGTACCGACACGACCAACAACCTCTTTCAAGGAAGAAGGATTACCGCTGAAAGTGATTTCATACGTATTGGTGCGGTGCATTTCGCGGACCTGCCTGACAGATCCTTGCAAGATGACTTTCGAGCGGTTTATCAATGCGATATGGCTACAAAGCTCTTCAACACTTTCCATACGGTGTGTGGAAAGCACAATGGCTACACCCTTTGCTCGGAGCGCTATCAATTCATTCTTTATCAATTCAGCATTGATGGGATCAAAACCGGTGAACGGCTCATCAAGGATGATGAAAGATGGATCGTGTACAACAGTGGTGATGAACTGCACCTTCTGCGCCATTCCCTTTGAAAGCTCTTCGATTTTCTTGTTCCACCATGACTGAATCTCGAATTTCTCGAACCAATGTTTCAATCGTTTGATTGCATCGGTGCGGGACAGGCCTTTCAGCCTTGCAAGGTAGAGCGCCTGCTCTCCTACTTCCATCTTTTTATACAATCCGCGCTCCTCTGGAAGATAACCCATGTCGAGCAGATGAATATCGGAGAGAGGATGTCCTTTGTACTTGACCGAACCGGAGTCAGGCGCTGTTATTTTCGTGAATATGCGGATCAGTGAGGTCTTGCCAGCGCCGTTAGGACCTAATAGGCCGAACACGCTTCCTTCCGGAATACCGAAAGTGACCCGATCAAGCGCAAGGTGGTTCTCATAACGCTTGGTGACTTGCTGGATGTCGATGATGTCCATGTGATTGTCCAAAAATAAACAACCCCGGAACGTGTATTCCGGGGTCGACTGAATTTTATCCGTATCAGGATTGGAAGAACTCCCTCATCTTTTCATAAAATCCTTTTTCATTTTTTCCGGGATGCGGTTTGAAGTTCTCGGATTCACGAAGTTTTTCGAGTGTTTTTTTCTCTTCGGATGAAAGCTGCTGGGGAGTCCACACGTTGATGTTGACCAGAAGATCCCCTCTTCCATACGTGTTGATGCCGGGCAAGCCTTTGCCCTTGAGACGAAGAACCTTTCCGGCTTGGGTTCCGGCATCGATTTTGACTTTGGCCTTTCCCTCCAAGGTGGGTATCTCGACAGATGTGCCGAGAGCGGCATCGATGAAACTGATGAATAACTCGTGCAGCAGGTGTTGTCCATCGCGACGCAGGTGCTCGTGTTGGGCCTCCTCGATGACGATCAGCAAATCGCCAGGCACACCACCTCGCTCGGCATGATTTCCTTTGCCGCTGACCGTCAACTGCATTCCCTCCCCGACACCGGCAGGTATGTTGATTGAAATCACCTCTTCTCCACGCTCCAAACCTGAGCCGGTACACTTCTTACACTTGTTCGCGATGATCTGTCCTTCACCACTGCACATGGGGCAGGTGGAGGTTGTTCGCATCTGCCCGATGAAGGTACTGGTAACACGATGTACTTGTCCGCTTCCGTTGCAAGTCGAGCAGGTCTGGAAGGACCCGCCATCCTGCGCTCCGCTTCCTTTGCAACCGGTACAAGGAACGAACTTGTTCACCTTAATTTTCTTCTCAACGCCTTTTGAGATTTCTTCCAGGGTGAGCTTGACTTTGATGCGGAGGTTGGAGCCACGATTGACACGGCGTCCTCCACGACCACCAGCACCTCCGAAGAAACTCTCGAAGGGACTTCCTTCCCCAAAGACATCGCCGAAGTGGGAAAAGATATCCTCCATGGACATGCCACCGCCTGAGTAGCCACCGTTACCGCCTGCCCCTTGGTGCCCGAATTGGTCGTAACGCTTACGCTTATCCGAATCACTAAGCACTTCATAGGCCTCGGCGGCTTCTTTGAAAGATTCTTCGGCCTGCTTATCGCCCGGATTACGGTCAGGATGGAATTTCATGGCCAATTGGCGGTAAGCCTTCTTGATTTCCGCATCATCGGCCGACTTGGAAACTCCAAGCACTTCGTAATAGTCTCTTTTTGCCATGAATGTATTCTATGGTAATCGTATTCAGATACCTACTACCACTTTGGCGTGGCGAAGTACTTTATCGTGTAAAAAGTAACCACGCACCAATTCTTCCAGGACTTTCCCCTTCATTTCCTCCGAAGGAGCAGGTACCTGTGCTATTGCTTCGTGTATGTCCGAATCGAATGCGGCTCCTGCCGCATCCATTGTTTTGACCCCTTTCGCTTCCAATACAGCCTTGAACTTTTGGTGGATAAGAACAACGCCTGCATCAGCCACTGCTCCTGAATCTGAGGCAGCCTTCATCGCACGCTCGAAATCATCAACTACCGGCAACAAGGAAAGAAGCAAATCGCTGTTGGCCATTCGAGTCAAATCCGTCCGTTCCTTAGCCATTCGTTTCTTGTAATTCTCGAACTCGGCAACCAAACGCAAGTATTGATCTCTGGAAGCAGATAGCTGCGCTTCCAAGGCGGCAATAGGGTCGGACTGCTCCACGCCCGAATCTGCGAGTTCATCCTCGTGAAGTTGGACCGGCTCGACAGGCTCATTCGCTGTGCCGTGATTTTCTTTTTCTCTTGTAGAATCGTTTGATGACATATCTATGTTCTGTAATTGCTGGGATATGTGGTCTTCAAGGATACTGCCATCGGGGCGAAAGGGCCAAATTGGCAGTAATAAAAGACAAAACGGAAGGTGTTAGAACACCTTCCGTTTCCGCAAAAATAACTTAATCGCGTGTTATTTCGACAATAATTTATCCAGAGCCGCTTCAAGCGCGGGGCCGCGCAAGTTTCTATCAACGATGACCCCATTGGCATCAATCAGCCAGTTGGTCGGGATGGATTGTACGCCGTAATCCCTGCCTGCATCCGAGTACCACCATTTTAAGTCAGAAACGTGATTGGGCCATTCCAAACCGTCCTGCTTTATGGCATTCACCCAGGGCTCTTTTGCCTTGTCCAGGGAGACGCCGTAGATGGTAAATCCGCCTTTCGCGTTCTTGAATTTCAGGTCCTTGTATTTCTTATAAGCACGGACAACGTTGGGATTTTCAGCCCGGCAAGGGCCACACCAGGATGCCCAGAAATCAATCAGCACGACTTTTCCACGCAAAGAGGAGAGTGGAATGGCTTTGCCTTCAGGATTCTGAAGATTGATTTCAGGAGCGATGTTTCCGACTTCGGTTCCTTTCAACAGACCTTGAGCACCAGCGATGTTGGCAATCAGAAAAAATGAGAGAACAAAAACAATCTTTTTCATGAGGATAGAATTTGAGGATGGCGGTCTTTTGCAAATTCCCTGCCACTTTGACCAAATATAGTAACTCTAGTGATTTGTTGGCTTAGAAAACAGGGCACAGGCGAAATTGGGCACTAGATGCGGGTTATACGGGCTCCGAGCGCATTCAGTCGCTCATCAATACGTTGGTAGCCCCGGTCGATCTGCTCGATATTGTGAATGACAGAGGTGCCCTTCGCCGACATGGCTGCTATCAGCAAGGCGACGCCGGCTCTGATATCAGGAGAAGTCATCTGAACTGCTCGAAGCGGGAATTTTCGATCCAAGCCGATGACGGTTGCACGATGGGGGTCACACAGGATGATCTGCGCACCCATATCGATCAGTTTGTCGACGAAGAAGAGGCGGCTCTCGAACATCTTCTGGTGTACAAGGACGGTACCTGCCGCTTGAGTAGCCGTTACTAAAATTATGCTGAGCAGGTCAGGAGTGAAACCCGGCCAAATCTGGTCGGCAACGGTCAATATGGAACCATCGATGAACGTGTCAATCTCATACCGTTCTTGCTTAGGAATGTAGAGGTCGTCGCCCCTTAGCTCCAGTTGGATACCAAGTCGACGAAAGACGTCCGGAATCTGTCCGAGGCTATCATAGCTGACGTCCTTGATTGTCAGTTCAGACATGGTCATTGCGGCCATGCCGATGAATGAACCGATTTCAATCATATCGGGGAGCATCTTGTGCTCGGTGCCTTTCAGTGAAGTAACACCCTCGATGACCAGCAGGTTGGAACCGATACCTGAAATCTTGGCTCCCATCCTGTTCAGCATTTTGCAGAGCTGCTGAAGGTAGGGTTCACATGCCGCGTTATAGATGGTGGTCGTACCCTCTGCCAACACAGCCGCCATGACGATGTTTGCCGTACCTGTCACCGAGGCTTCATCCAACAGCATATTGGCGCCTTTCAGCTTCTTGGATTGGACAGTATAAAAACTATCGTTCTCCGAATAGGTGAAAGTCGCACCCAGATTCTGGAAGCCAAGGAAGTGCGTATCCAGTCGGCGACGTCCGATTTTGTCGCCACCGGGTTTGGGGATTTTAGCATATCCGAAGCGCGCTAACAGCGGACCGACGATCATGATGGAGCCTCGGAGCGCAGCTGCCTGCTTTTTGAAATCCGGTGTTTCCAGGTAGTCCAGGTTGATGTTCTTGGCCTCGAAGGTGAACTCCCCCTTCAGCACACCGGTCTGTTCTACGTGTACACCGAGATGTTGCAGCAACTCGATCAGCTTGTTGACATCGCGGATATCCGGGATGTTGCGGATGACGACCTTTTCGGGAGTCAACAACGTAGCGCAGAGGATCTGCAAAGCCTCGTTCTTTGCGCCTTGAGGTACGATCTCTCCTTTGAGTTCGGTGCCTCCGATCACTTCAAAACTGTTACCCATGGATGTGATTATCGAATGGGCATTTCTACCCACTACGAAGTAAAAAAGGGCAAGCGGACGATGGTTAAAGCTGTGTAAAAGTTGTCAACAGAATGCCCCTAAAATCAAGTGGGCTCACTTCTTGTTCCGCTTCTTGTTCCGCTTGTGCTTATTGATCTTGGTACTGTTCTCCCTCATCTTCTCTTTGCCCATGGCGAGCATTTCGGATGTATGGTTGAGGCGAGCAGTTTCGGACAACTTCAGTCGTCCTTCGGAAAGTTCTTCGAGATGATTCAGAATCGTATTATCGTCTACGGTATCCTTGTTCCAAGTCAGGTAGGACATCTTCATGTAGTTGGCCAGGTAGCGTGCATATTGCTCCTTCGAAGGCCCGTCTTCCATTTCAGACACCCTGCGGATCATATCCTCCATCGTCTTGCCATAGTACTTGTATACGATATCACTGGAAGGATAGCCGATATGTGCAGGCTTCAAACGGCCTGAATCAGGTCCAGGAATCGGATAAGGCGCGTCGACATCCAGCTTATAACCTGAAATGAGAAACAGATGATCCCACAACTTGTGCTTGTAATCAACCGTATCCCTGAGTTGAGGATTCAGATAACCCATCACATTGACAATCGTATTTGCGAAGCGCGTACGTTTTTCGCGGTCGTCGATAGTCAAGGCATGCTGTATCATCTTCTGGACATTGCGTCCATATTCTGCAATCAACAGATGATCACGTTGCGTATTGTATTCAACGCTTTCCACGTTCGGCTGAAGCCGGATCGATTTTGCCATGATAAATTCCTTTGGGAAGTGCGAGGCGGAAATAAAAGGTCACACCACTGCTCTCTTCAGCAAATATAGGGGCTACGACCTCAACCTCCAACTATTTGCAACTTGGCGAATTTGAGCAACAATTGCTTGTTGCCGACTCCTGGGAAGAAAACCGTTGCTTTCAAATCGGGCGACTTCCCTTCTACCAGCAGCACTTTCCCTTTGCCGAAGCGCTCGTGGATTACTTCCATGCCGGCTTGAATATCTGAGCTTTGGTCACCGACAAATTCACGCACCGATTTCGAATCGATTTTCTTCAATCGCTCTTGAGACTGTAGGCGGGCTGTAGGCGGAGCAGCTGTTGCTGCGGCTTTCGGCCGGCTGTTGGTACGAGAGGATACTCCAGCGAAAGAAGATCCTTTCGGGCGCTGATCCCAACGGTCGTCCATCTCTTCAAACGGAAGTTTCCGCCTTGTATTTCTTGGAACGGACTCCTCGATGAATTCAGGATCGATCTCATCCAAAAACCTGCTGGGCTCGCAGGAGATCAGATTGCCCCAGCGGTAGCGCGAGTTCGCATAGGAAATGGTCAATTGCTTTTCAGCTCTTGTTATCGCCACATAGAACAACCTGCGCTCTTCCTCGAGATCTTCCATGGAATCCAAAGACATCTGAGAAGGGAACAGGTTTTCCTCCAAACCCACGATATGTACAGCTGGAAATTCCAAACCCTTGGCAGCGTGGATGGTCATCAATGAAACAACATCATCATCTTTTTCCTCCTCGTCGTCCGCATCAGTAAGAAGCGCGATATCCTGCATGTAAAGATCCAGCGATCTGACCTGGTCTGGATCCTGCGAGGCAGGTTCGTCACCGCGTGGCGTGATGCTCCGACCCGTTTCTGTGAATTCACGGATACCGTTGAGTAATTCCTGTACGTTCTCGTATCGACTGAGCCCTTCCGGTGTCTTGTCCTCGTACAATTCGCGCAGTAAACCTGTTGAAGTGGAAATGCTGCTGGCCAATTCCCACGCATCGGTGGTCTTCAATCGCACCTGAAAACTCCGTATCAACGTATGGAAATCGTTGATCCTTGCCATCGTGCCGCTGTTGAATCCGGCTGGATTGGCTGGATCTTCCAGCAGGTTCCAGATGGAAGTATCACGTTCAGCAGCCACTACGACAAGCTTGTCAATGGTGGTCTTACCTATTCCGCGTGCCGGAACGTTGATGATACGTTTGATCGCTTCTCCGTCGTGCGGATTGATCACCAGACGAAAGTAGGCAAGCAGGTCTTTTATTTCTTTCCGCTTGTAGAAAGAAAGGCCGCCGTAGATCCGATACGGGATATTCATCTTTCGCAGCGCTTCTTCCATGGAACGCGACTGCGCGTTGGTGCGATACAGGATCGCGAAATCCTTGTTACGCCACTGACGATTCACCTTGGTTTCGAAAATGGCATTCGCCACCATGACGCCCTCTTCATTATCGCTCAGCGCTCTAAGCAGCTGGATCTTATGACCTGTTTCGTTCTGCGTCCAGACAAGTTTCTTGAGTTGCTGACGATTGCGCGCAATCACACTGTTTGCAGCTTTCACGATCGTATCCGTCGAGCGGTAATTCTGTTCGAGCTTGAACACTTTCAGATCTGGATAATCACGCTCGAAGGAAAGGATGTTCTGGATGTTCGCTCCCCTGAATGCATAAATGGATTGCGCATCGTCACCGACCACACAGATGTTTTCGAATGCTGCTGCCAATTTGCGCAGGATCATGTACTGGGCATAATTGGTATCCTGAAACTCATCGACCAGCACATACTTGAACTTGTGCTGGTATTTATGCAAGACCTCCGGGAATTTGGTGAGAAGCAGGTGGGTATTGAAAAGCAAGTCATCGAAATCCATTCCTGACGATCTGAAGCATCGTTTGGCGTAGAGTTCGTAGAGCAACCCGATTTTCGGTCGACCGGAGGACACATCATCGCTGATGAAATTCACATTCTGCTGGTATTCCTGCCAGGAGTAAAGATTGTTCTTGGCAGCGGAAATACGGTTGAGTACCAGATCGGGCTTATAGATCTTATCATCCAGTCCTTGTTCGCGCAACAAGTCCTTCATAAGACTCTTTGCATCATCGGTATCGTAGATGGTGAAGTTGGATGGATAGCCCAGCTTCTCTGCTTCGATGCGCAACATCTTGGCGAAGACGGCATGGAATGTCCCCATCCACAGGTTTCGCGCATTGGATCCAACCATCTCCTCGATGCGAGTACGCATTTCCTTGGCCGCCTTGTTAGTGAAGGTGAGTGAAAGAATCTGGAAGGGATCTGCGCCGCTGCGCAGCAGATGGGCGATGCGGAAAGTCAATACGCGCGTCTTTCCGGAACCTGCTCCGGCAATGATCATGACTGGTCCGTCGGTATGGGTTACAGCCGCGCGCTGGGGTTCGTTGAGCTGTTCGAGGTAATTGTGGTCCATGGAAATTCATCGGGCAACTGCTCTGCAATTCGCGCGATTTCTACAAAAATACCGATTCCGAGGCCCAAAACGCGATCCTTTTTGATTGTTATGAACTGAAAATACGCTGGAATGGAGCATTTGGGGGCGTTGGCTGTTCATCCTGCTTGCACCTTAAGCCGAAAAAAGCCATCTTTGCACTCCTTTTTAAAACAGCACGCGGAGAATGCTGATCTGCCTAGGTCGGTAGAAAAGGGAAAAAAGAACCATCAAATAACAAAAAAATGCCAGTTAAAATCCGTTTGAGTCGACATGGTAAGAAGCATCAAGCTTACTACCACATTGTCGTAGCGGACAGTCGTGCTCCGAGGAATGGTAAGTTCATCGAGGTAATCGGTGACTACAATCCCAACACGAATCCAGCTACGATCAACATCAACCACCAAAAGGCGCTCACGTGGTTGAGCAATGGTGCGCAGCCTACCGACACCTGTCGTGCCATCCTCTCTTACAAGGGAGTGTTGTTCCACAACCACCTGTTGAAGGGGGTTAAAAAAGGAGCTCTCACCGCTGACCAGGCTGATGCCAAATTCCAGCAGTGGTTGCAGGAGAAGTCCATGAAAGTGGACGACAAAAAGAAGCGCGTAATGACCGCAGCCGAGAAGGTAGCCCAGTCTCGTCATGCTGACGAACAGAAGAGGCGCGAAGCAAAACTCGAGCAGATCAAGGCGAAAAACACTCCGGCACCTGCTGAAGAGGCTCCTGCCGCAGAGGGAGAAACTCCTGCTGAGTCCTGATTCGAAAAACACGTATCCAACAAAGCCGCGCACTGAAATGCGCGGTTTTTTTTTATCTTGACGGAATGAAACGACTCACTGCTGACGATCTTCGACCGATGGGATTCGTTGTCAAGCCCCATGGCTTCAAAGGTGAAGTCATTCTGGGTCTTGACCATGGAGATGCCGAAGATTTCCCGGAGACGGATTTCATCTTTCTGCTGGTAGACGGATTACCAGTACCCTACCGGCTACTGGAAACGCGCACAAAGTCCGGACAATTGATCGCCCGACTGGAAGACGTTGACACCGAGGAAGAGGCCAAGAAACTGAACGGCGTGGAACTGTGGCTCCAGGAAGACCTCATCGATACGGAATCGGACGAGGTCGGACTGGAAGCTCTCACGGGATTCACAGTCATCGATCGACTTGCCGGAAAAATCGGTCTGATTGAAAGCATCGAAGAGTTTCCCATGCAATTGCTTGCTCGACTTACTTATCTGGATAAAGAAGTCCTGTTCCCGCTGAACGACACCATCGTAGTTAGCGTTGATCCTGAAGCAAAAGAGATTTTCACGGAACTGCCCGAAGGGCTTCTTGACGTTTACACGGATGATTCACCTGAAAACAACGATGAGGAAGACGTATGAGTGAAAACACGTTTCACTTCAAATATTTCACCATCCACCAGGACAAGTGCGCGATGAAAGTAGGTACCGATGCCGTGCTGCTCGGTTCATGGGTCCGTACAGGCCAAGAACAACGCATTCTCGATATCGGTGCAGGAAGCGGGATCATCGCCTTGATGCTCGCACAGAAGTCATTGGCGGAAATAGACGCTATCGACATCGACGAAGGAGCCTACTTGCAAGCCCGGGAGAATTTCAGGATTTCACCCTGGTTCGAACGGTTAGAAATAATCCAGTCTTCGCTTCAAGACTACGCAACGTCCTGCAAAAAGAAATACGATCTGATAGTAAGCAATCCTCCGTACTTCCGACAAGCATCAAAGCCATTAGAAGAGGCGCGTACCACTGCTCGGCATGCTGATGCGCTTTCCTTTTCAGATCTGATCGACGGTGTCAAGCTATTACTCACACCACACGGCAGATTTTGTGTGGTGCTTCCTTTCAAGGAGGGCATGGAGTTCATGGATCTTGCTCAAAGCAGAGGGCTGTTCTGCCACCGCCTTGCACGCATCAGAACGGTCGCCGACAAACCCGAAAAAAGATTGTTGATGGAATTCAATCGCTATTTCGGCCTGCTTACGGAGGAGGAAATCGTTATTCAGGAAGACGACCACCGCTTCAGTCGGCAGTACATCGAGATGACCAAAGAATATTATATCGGACTCAAGTCAGCTCCACCACTTGTTCCTTGAAATCGATACCATGTTGCTTTAATTCCGTGAGAATCGGTTTACAGATTCCCTCACTCAAAGGAATGACCACGCCTTTTTCGCGGATTGTGCCATTGAGAATATTACGCACAGCGATTCCAATTGGAAGTCCGACGGTTTTAGCCATGGCGGTTCGAGACTGATCATCACCTTTTACAATCAAGGATGATGTACGGACGAATTTTCGCGAGCCGATGGAATAATGGAACATGTGCTGCATGACGACCAAATCTTTGTCATCGGGTTTCAGTTGCCAGCAGGACTCGAGTAATTTTTGCAAGGCCTGTGCTGGCGTGACACGGTCGACACCGATGGTCGTATCAGAGAAAACACCCGTCCACTCTACCAGGTCCATTGCTGATTCGTTTTCAGACAGGCCACAACAACGAGCGGTAGCCTGGCGAAGGCTCTCCCCTTGCAAACGCTCAGGAAGAAGCGCGGTTACAAGTTCAGCATAACTCATCGAAGAACTGTTCTCCAGCACATATGAATCGTCCGTCAAACCAAGCTGAACGAACACATGCCATGCTCTGCAATAACCCTGTTTACGAAGAGTGCCACGGATCAAAGTCGGTATGTTTTCAATGTCGTACAGCTTTCGATAGACAAGCGAATCACGGTTGGCATAACCATCAAAGGTGCCGGCACCGGGAACGTTGACCGATCTGGACTGTAAAAACAAACGCTGGTACGGCAGATAACGGTACTTGCCGTTCTCTATGAAACAGGCTGTACCCTGTCCTGCAAGGATTACATTACGCGGATTCCAGGAAAACTTGTAACCCCATGGATTATCATCAGATTCAGGAGCGACGAGGCCTCCGGTGTAGGAATAAAATGCATCCAGGCTTCCGCCTTGTGCAGCTATTTCGCGAAACACTTCCATGGCACTCATGTGATCGATGCCTGGATCCAATCCGCACTCATTGAGAAGCAGTACTCCTTTTTTTCTAGCTTCCTGATCAAGCTGACTCATGTCCGAAGACACATACGAAGCAGTGACAAGGTTCCTGCCCAACTCGACACACTGTCGCGCTATCTCGATGTGAAGATGCGGGGGCAATAGTGAAATCACCAAATCAGCGGCTTTGATCTCGGACAAACTTTGGGATTGATCCGAACTATCAAAGCGTATAGCCCTGGCTTGGGGATGGTCACCTACTTTGGAACGAACCAATTGTTCAGAGTAATCGCCTACTGTTATCAACCAACCCTCCGCCTCTGACCGCGCCAGAAGATAATCAATGAGTACTGTGGAGGAGCGACCGGCCCCGATAAGCAGGATTTTCTTCATTGGTACGAAGGTACAGCACATTAGGAAATGAACGATAAATTGTAAATTTGATACGAACTAAAACATAGAAAACAGTCATGAAATACCTGGTCTCTTTATTCGCATTATTCGCAGGTTTCGCAACCATGTGCAATGCTCAGACAAACAATGCCATACTTTTCACGGAAAACGGTGAACCTTTCCAAGTGATTTTGAACGGCATCCTTCAGAATTCCAAACCTGAAACCAATGTCAGAATGACCCAATTGTCCGCACCGAACTATAAATGCAGGGTGCTGTTTTCCGACACTAAATTGGGATATCTGGACTTCAACATGTACTTCAATGAAATGGGCGAAGAAGTAACCTGGAACATAAAACAGAATAAGAAAGGGGAATATGTAACACGTTACGTAAGTGCCGTTCCTTTGGCCCAGGCACCTCCGCCTCCTCCAGCTCAAACCGTCATAGTTTA
>JBJTRB010000150.1:0-12899 GCA_046075925.1 Bacteroidota bacterium
GTAAATGGAACCGCCCACCGCCGTTGCCTAAAGACAATACCCAGGAAACAGGAAAAGTCGTCGTGGATATCACCGTCGATAAGGAAGGTAACGTGATGACTGCCACTCCGGGTGGCAGAGGATCCACAACGACCAGCTCGCACCTGTTCCGTTTGGCCAAAGAGGCTGCCATGAAAGCCAAGTTCGACCAGAATCCGGATGCTGGCGATATCCAGCGCGGAACGATTACCTTCGTGTTCGTCGTCCAATAAACACCGTACCTTCGTCTGCAGGAACGCATTCCGTGGACTACTCTTCCGTTCTCGAATTCCTTTTTGAACAATTGCCGATGTTTCACCGCATCGGTCCGGCCGCTTACAAGGCAGACCTTTCCAATACTGTCGCTTTGATGGATATGACCGGACATCCGTATCGGTCATTTCCCAGCATACACATCGCCGGTACCAATGGAAAGGGATCCACGTCCCACATGCTCGCAGCTGTTTTGCAGGAAGCAGGATACAAAGTAGGTCTGTATACATCGCCCCACCTTCTCGATTTCAGAGAGCGCATCCGTGTGAACGGAGTAATGATTCCACAAGAGGAGGTAGTCCGATTCGTCGAAGAGTATCACCAGGTTTTCACTTCTGTGCAGCCGTCTTTTTTCGAATGGACCGTTGCGTTGGCATTCTCTTTTTTCCGTGATCAGTCAGTCGATATTGCCGTCATCGAAACAGGTCTGGGTGGTCGGTTGGACTCCACCAACGTTATCACACCTGAAGTTTCGATCATCACCAACATCGGATGGGATCACGCGAACCTGTTGGGGGACACCCTACAGAAAATAGCAGGAGAAAAAGCAGGCATCATCAAACGGTACGTTCCGGTGGTGATCGGCGAGCGTAGTCAAGAAACCGAGGAGGTGTTTTCAAGTAGTGCTGAAAAATCGGAAGCGCCACTTTTTTTCGCAAGCGATCGTTACCGGATCCGAACCATTGCGTCCAGTCTGGAAGACCAACGCGTGGAGGTGGTTTCTTCTTTGAATGCTACATCCTTTCAATTGACAATCGACCTGCCTGGGAGTTATCAATTGAAAAATCTCGCCACAGTATTATCCGGAATCGATGTGCTCGTGTCTAAGGGCTGGAAAATACCTGCTGAAGCGGTCGCCTCAGGCCTGTTGAACGTCCGATCACTCACTGGACTGGCCGGTCGATGGCAGTTGCTGCGTAAGTCGCCTCCAGTGATCGCAGACGTAGGTCATAATGAGCACGGATTGCAGGAGGTGATCAAGCAGTTGTCCGGATTGAACTACCGGAATTTGCACATCGTCATCGGAATGGTGCGCGATAAGGATGTCGCCCGCGTTCTGAAGTGTTTTCCGGTGGATGCGCACTATCATTTTTGTGAGCCGGCTCTTCCACGAGCGTTGCCCGTCGAGGAGTTGAGATCGCAAGCAGGAATTTTAGGGCTGACTGGAAGTGCTCATGCTTCTGTGGCCATGGCGGTTCAAAGTGCACTTTCGGCTGCTGAACCTGAAGATCTGATTCTGATCATCGGCAGCACCTTCGTTGTTGCAGAAGCACTGCCGCTTTTCAGGGAAGCGTGATGCGTAAAAGATAAAGTCTTCCTTGCTTGTAGGCCGGTATGACCATGGCATCCGCCGTTACCTGCCTGGCTGATCGCGGAAGCAATACCACACGTTCCGATTCACCGAACAGTGTTTCGGTAGTCGACGATCCCTTGCCATCGATTTTCGTGAGCATGACAGAAGATCTGCGATCGATATACTTGTTATACACGATGTGATAGGCGCCTCCGGCCAGCATTTCACAATAGGAGCTTTGGTAGCCATCATCGTCCATGCTGGTCTGTTCTTTTTGTATCACCTCATCCCAAGCCATTCCACCATCGGGATTCAATGAGGCGGTCAGGATGTTTCCATAACGATAGTAGGTATGCGATACGGTGGATTGTGTGTAATAATCCCAGAACGTTCTTGTGTTCTCGATATAGGATTCCGACACTACTGCAGTTCCTCCGTCTTTCCTGATCAGCAGTCGGTCTACGTAATAGTTGTACAATTCCTTTTGCCTGAAATCTCCCCGGTCGGCTACCGATCGGGTCTGTATTTCATTGCTGAAAGGAGCGAAGTGCACGGGGCCTTGCAGCAGACTATCAGTGCCGATCCACGTACTGAAAATACCGGCGGAAGAGTTGATGCCGGATTCGGAGTAAAACCCTGCTAATACCGCTCGTCGGTTCACTTCATCACTTGCCAGATTCGCATCGGACAGGAATTTATCAGAGAGTCGTATGTCCACTGTGAAGGCAGAGTCGGATTTTTGCTGGTAAGCGACTATCTGGTAGTTGCACTCTCCAGGTGATTTTACCCGTTTATCCGTAAGGAATTTTTTTCCCAGCAGGAAGAATCCTCCGTCGTTCATCAACGCTGCGTGTTCCAATGAGAATCTTCTGAAGGGACAATCCACTTTCATCTCCTTTCGCCAAATGACATTCAGCGAAGAGTCGATGACGACTCCACAAGCGAAGTGCGATCCGGTTTCGGACCCACTCATGCGGTAACAAAGTCCCCATTTCGATCGATCCCTGCTGCGAAAAAAATCAGGTAACCGGTCCATGTCGATACGATCCAGTGGAACTTCGTCCACCAAGATGGGAATGCCGACAAAGGAGCCGTCTTCCGAAAGGAATTGAGCAAAGATGTCCCTGATAGGGGAGCCTTCTCTCTTTGAAAGACATACAACCAATATTCTCGAGCCTAGGACAGACATATGGAAGATGGAAGCGTCTTCAATCGGGTGTTGTATTTCTTTCTCCCAAACCAACGACATGTTTTCCGAATAACACTGCAGCTGGAATCTACGGGTGCGAGGATTTCTACTTTCCATCGTTTCTGGCATTGTAGCATCGCTTCGCAGCGTGTACGTACGACCACTGATCGAGCCGAGTACTTTCATGTAGGGCAGTCTTCTGCTTTCAGAAACTTCCTGCGACCAACGGAGCTCACGTGCCGAAGTGCATTCTGAAATTGTCAGTTGGAAAAAAGTGACTACCAAAAGAAGGGATGAAAATTTAGCAGCAGTCACAATGCCTATTTTTTTATAAAGCGGTATCCCCCTTTTTCGGCGCCCCACACTTGGATGCCTTTTTCATCATATCCTCTGTCCCAGGAAAGAAGCATCCTTTTTGAAATGGTGACTTCTGATGTGGCATATTTTGCTCCTTTCCGATCACTCGGACAAGCTGTTCCGACAGTGCCACCTGAAAAACATTTTCCATCGAATACCAGATCTACCGCACAACCGACTTTCTCCTGCAGCGAATCGATCGTGAGCGATTCAATGAGTGGTGACCTGCCGGCGAATCTCAGCGGGTCAGACAAGGTATAAATGACACTTTGAAACCGCGCTTCACCAGTTTCCTGCACATGATAAATCCGCTGTCGGTAAGGTTTGTTTTCATTGCCGGCTACGGCTTGCTCTACATAGAGCCAAAAACCATCCTCACGTTGCTTCCATATCCTGGTCATCGTCAAACGGATATCGAAGTAGTTGGCAGTATCCCGCAGGTGTTGTTCTCTGCTGTCGAAGGAGCCCTCCATCCATTTGCAGAGCGTTTTAAGCTGTTTCGATTGTCCAAAGCTTGTCGTGCTGTGGATTATCAAGTAACACAGTATGAAAAACCAGATGGAAAGAGTGATAGCGCGCTTCATGTAACAAAGAATGGACGTATATTGATTGATCGGTTCAAATTACTATGGATCATCCACCTTGTCTATTGACGAGGTAATTTACGATGCTTCTTGCGGTCACTGAATCGATTTCGGCGCCATACACGTGGATCATTTTGTCTACCGATTTTTCCCACGCTTTTCTGGATAGTTTGGGTTGCATCAGCGCGTAACGCGCGGTATGACAAGTCTGGCAGTTGGCAATGAAATCTTGCGATCCGGGACCCGGCTCGATGGTCATTTCTACGGAGTTGGCATCGGGAAGAGCAGAGGCGGCCAATGGTTCATCTGACGAGGTTTCTGTCTTTTGCTGCGAACAGGATACCGATAAGACTATCAGCGATAGGTACAGTGCGGTTTTCATCATTCAGACACGAATATGGAAAGTAATTCGATTTCGTTTTTCATGTAGCCGCTTCTGTTCCATTGGGATTCCGGCTGCGTCTCTCCGGTTTTGCTTGTCGCTTTCACCATGAGGTAATTCATGCCGATTCGATCAGGCGTCCATTGGTAGCGCCACCTTCGCCACGAATATCTTCCTATTTCCGAATCCAGGTTGGCATTGGTCCAGGTAGCACCGCTGTCAAGTGACAGTTCTACTTTCGCAATCCCATCACCGCCATCAAAGGCCAATCCTTGTACCTCAACAGGTTTTCCTTCATACAGCGTGCTGCCTCCTTCTGGCTGAACGAAAATAGAACGTAATGCGATGCGGCGTATGGGTTCGGTTTTAGGAGCAAGGCTGTCGGGCGATTCGTTTCCATTGGAGATTCCCTTTGGCACCTGATAGGCTTTTTGCATCCAGAATCCTTTGAAGGTGTCTTCGTAAACACGGATCTCATTCAGCATGCCGATCCAGTAGGTCGCATACCAGCCGGGAACGATCAGCTTCAGAGGAAAACCGTTCAACATGGGAATCGTATCGCCGTTCATTTCATAGGCCACCATCACTTCTCCATCCATGGCGCGAGAAATAGGTAGTGTTTTGATGAAATCGGGTGTCTTGCTCAGGGGCGGGTCATCCAGTCCGTTGAAGGCGACTTCCATGGCGCCTGCTTTCACACCTGCTTTTTCTAGCAGTGATTTAAGCGGGACTCCTGTCCAGCGTGCATTTCCCATGGCACCGTTTTTCCATTGTACGCCTGGAACGCCCGGTTGGAATTGTTGTCGTGCGTTTCCTGCACAAACAACGAGTGCCGGAAGCGTGACTGGTGCGAATTCCTTTTTCAATTCGTCGAGCGAAAGTGAAAGCATCTTATTTACATGGCCGGTCACCCTCAGCCGGAAGGTGTCGGTGTCGATCTGCTCCGGCATTTTAGCAAGGTGCCAACGCACGAAGAACACATCGTTCGGGGTGAAGTCTTGCGTGAAATATTTTTGCGGTGTTTCAAGATTATACGGACGCTCTGTTCGCAGGATCATTTCGCGCTTGCCAGGTGCTTTTACCAAGACTTCTTTCGGTTTGAAGAAATCGAAGGGCTTCTCGGGTCGTGGTGTTGGCGAGCAGCCGGACAAGTAAACGACCAGTAAGGAGAAATGTAGAAAGTGAATCGGCTTGGTCATCAGAATGCTTCTGTAATCGGTTTGTTTGCAAGCACCGTTTCAATGTTAATCATGACATCGGGTGTCAAAAGCGGGACAGCTTGCAGGCACTGAAGATTCTCTTGCAATTGATTCGTTTTCGAGGCTCCAAGAATCACCGTGCTCACATTCGGGTTCTTCAGGCACCATGCAAGTCCCATGCGTGCCATCGGTATGCCGATCTCGTCTGCGATCTTTTTCAATCGACGTGTCTTATCGAGAATCGTTTCCTGAACGACTCGTTCTTGCAGCCACTCCATGCCCGGCATGGAAAGTCGTGTGTCGCCCGGCGATGCATCGTTGTACTTTCCCGATAGGACACCCGAAGCCAAGGGTGACCAGATCGTGGTGCCTAACCCATGGTACCGGAAAAGGTGCAGGTAATCTCGCTCCAGTTTCTGACGTGTGAGCATGTTGTATTGTGGTTGCTCCATGACCGGTCCGACAAGATGATGTTGCTTGGCGATGGAAATGGCCTCAAGGATTTCTGTCGCATCCCACTCGGAGGTGCCCCAGTACAGTATTTTACCTTGCATGACCAATTGGTGCATTGCCCAAACCGTCTCTTCGATGGGCGTTTGTTTGTCGGCGCGGTGACAGAAATACAAATCGAGGTAGTCGACCTGTAAACGTTTCAATGCACCGTGACAGCCTTCCACAACATGTTTCCTTGAAAGACCTTTTTGGTTCGGCTTGGCGTCTTTTCCCTCGGTACCGAAGAATACTTTTGAAGAGACGAGATAGGAGCTGCGGTCCCATCCTTTCTTCTTCAAAATGTTGCCCATCACGACTTCCGACTGGCCGCGTGCATAGATTTCCGCGTTATCAAAAAAATTGACTCCCGCATCGTAAGCGACTGTCATCAATTCTTCCGCAGTCTGGTCGCTTATCTGTTTACCGAAGGTGAGCCATGATCCAAGCGACAATGCGCTTACTTGCAAGCCGGATGATCCGAGTCGACGGTATTCCATATCATTCGAAGTTTACCACTAAGGTACGTCGAAGCCCCTTTCGATGGACAACTCCAATTGGATATTCGCATGATTCCGATCAGCCAACCACTTTTGTACATTGGGAACGGTGTTTAAATGGGGGAGCTCGATCAGGGGCGAGAAACGGTGATCAGAAGGTGGTAATTGTTTTCCACCAAACTGTAGTCGGCCGATTCAATGAACAGATCGCCGGTGATGTCCTCGCTTCGGTATCCTGTCGGATTGGTTGGTGTAGACGAGGCGATCGATGTCAAATCCGAAAGGTTGATCGCGTCATCCTGGTTGACATCTCCTGAATAAAGTCCGAATCTGCCACCTCCCAGACTTTTCACATTGCTGCCATAGCTGCTGGATGCAGAGGAGGAGAAGTCATAGGATAAGGAAAGGTTGTTGAAATTAAGCGGAGCTGCACTCCATGTCTCCATGCTGTTTCGATGACGTACAACCAGATAATAGGAGTAGCCCTGTGGTACTCCGGTGAATGTGAAAACACCGGAACCGGAGGTGTTGATGATGGATCGGGAGGAAAAGAGGATGTTATAGGGTGAAGTGGAGGACGCCAAGGCTACATCAGCTGTATCCGTGTTACTTCCTCCCAGCGTATTGGTCATCGTGCCGCTTCCTCTGTAAAAACCTTCGAACAATACTTGCACCGTAAGATTCATGGTGTTGGAAAGAGTGAAGCCATTGGTAAGCGATGCGGTACCGCAATTGGTGGTCACGGCCACGTTACCGCCTCCATTACCGGGCACGATTGCGTTAATAGCAGTAGCGCTGCTCACTGTGTAAGAAGATGCGGGTATGCTGTTGAATGTGACCTGAGAAACGTTAACAAATCCGCTACCTGCAATATCGACTCGGCTGGCTGCAGGTCCGGCTGATGGAGTTACAGAACTGATTGCTGCAACTGCCTGTGTATTTATAGTAATGGTGTTAGAAGTGACATTGGCCGAAAGATTACCGATTTGGAAAGTCATATTAGGTCTGCTTGATCCGGTGGTGCCAGTGGTCTGCGTACAAGCACCAGCTCCAGTAGTACCATCCGCCTGATAATAATCGGTCGAAACAAAAGAGGTTGCGGTGTTGAAGGTCTGATAAGCGGCATTTCCGACTACCTGATTGGAGAAACAGATGTCGATCAAAAGGTTTGTTGTTCCGTTCCAGTTGAATGGAGTAGAGAAGTTATGCGTATTCCAAGAGCCAAGAACAGGCGTGAAATTTTGAGGGCCGAAAACGGTGGTAAAAGTCGGCGCGAGGAAAGATGTGCTTGAGTAAGCAGTAGTGGTTGTAGTGCCTACACGGATCCTGTAGCCATTCAAGGTGGCAGGATCACCGACGCTTCCGGTGACACGGAAAGCGATGGATTGAATGTTGCCGGCTGACATTCCCAAAGCAGTCAGCTCGCTTGCACGAATAAGATATTGCTGCCTTCCATTTCCGTAATAAGTGGGATATGCGGCAGCCAAACCGGATGTGGTTGAGTTGGATGTGGTTCCGGTTCCAAGTACATATGAAGTCAGGTTAGGGCATGATGCGTTGGCAGTGACAACACAACTTACCACTTGACCATTGGTCAAGGTGCTGGAGCTGAAAGTGGATGAACTGGTGCCAGCGTTGACACCGTCTACTTTCCACTGCCATGCAGTGGCTGTGCCACCGTTCACGGTTGCAGTGAATGTCGCGGTGGATCCAGCACACAATGGATTGGTCCCGCCGGTCTGACTTATTGAGGCGGTTGGGTTTCCTGTCGGGTTGATGGTGATTGAGACAGTGTTGGAGTTGGCGGTTGAACTGGAAGTGCACAAAGCGTTGGAGGTCATCGTACAGCTGACCACCTGACCATTGGTCAGACTGGCAGTCGTAAAAGTGTTGCTATTTGTACCTGCATTGACGCCATCCACCTTCCACAGATACGTAGGTGTCGTGCCACCATTGGTCGGAGTGGCGGTGAAGGTGAGTGAAGTGCCACTACAAGCCGGATTGGTTCCCGAAGTGAGCGCGATGGAAACGGATGGTGTTACCACGGGCGAAACAGTCATAGTGATGGTGTTGGATGTAGCAGGACTTCCTAGTACGCCGCTTAGATTGGAGGTCATGATGCAACGTACTACATCTCCGTTCGTCAGGGTAGAAGTGGAGTAGGTGGTGCTATTCGTTCCAACGTTGATTCCATTGACCTGCCATTGATAAGCCGGTGCAGTTCCGCCATTCGTCGGTGTTGCAGTGAAAGTAGTCGCCGTCCCTGGGCATTTAGGATTTACTCCATTAGTAATGGCAATGTTGACGATGGCTGTGTTTTCGCAAACCGGCAATTGAAAAGAGAAAATCCTGGTTCGTGCAGCAGTTGATCCGCTGGTCCCACCCATGTATTCTCCCGTGTACCAGAACGTAACACCGTCCGGGTCGAGCGACAGTTGAGCATAATCGCCGTTCCGGTTGCCTCCGGTCTGATAGCCCGTGCCCGCAACAACTTGTTCTTCGGTGATGGGCAAGGTTCCCAAAGGATCGCACGACCTTCGGCCAGTATAGTAAAGACCCGGGTACAAGGTGGTAGCGGAATTGGTTTTCATGTAAGCCAGTCCGATGGATCCGTTGTTGTCCATTGCAATACTTCCCATCCAGCGGGTTGCGGCATCGGGTGTGTAAATGCCTTCTTGATACATCGACCAGGTTCCGGTCGACTGTGATTGCCGTAGTTCGCACCACTTGATGCTTCGTTGAGTCGCACTGATTTTTACAGCCCAATTCAATAATATCGTATTGTAGCCGCTCCATGATTTCCACTGAGCGCGGTACATACAAACGCCTCCGATACCATCCAGTTTTTGGGTAGTGCCGGGCTGTATTACATCGTTCCAATTGGCATCGTACGATGCGTCGAATGCAGCTGTCGGAATGTTGGCTGCCAAGGTGATGGTGCCTGTAGGTGTTGCGGGTGTCCAGTTGACTGCCATTTGATAGATATTGACAGCATCCGAGTATCCTGTTCCCCAGCCATTGTCTGAATAAGAGAAGATGGGACACGGTGTTCCGGCAGGAGGTAAGGTGCCATCCGAAGCGTCGCCCGGCAGTGGAACGAAAAATCCTGTTCCCTGTGGAGGAGAAAATCCAGTGTAGACAGCGCGAGCTCCTGCATTGCCAGCAAGCATCGCTGTCCGCTCAAATGCGAATACGCGTTGTGTTTGGTTGGATGTCATATAGTATCCATCGGTCCAAACGGAGAATTTCAGATAATCAGGAAATTCAGGTGAGGTGAATGTATACGTGTAGTAGGTGCCAGTTGGATCGCCTGAAGTTGAAACAGCGATGTACATTTTGTTTCCTGTCTGACCGAATTGCGCCAAGAACCAACGGTCAGCAGCTCTATCGTAAAGAACTATGGGGTCGCCGTCGTTAGGAGTCGCTGGCGACCAGAGGTTTCCGAATGTGGAAGTAAGAAGAACCGCGCCCGTCGATTTGTTGTAGACCTTGAAGGTAGTGGAGTTGATCATTTGGACGTAATGCTGTGGTCCAGGTGCTCCGGAAGGATCCATTGGGCGGAATCCGGTAGCGCTCTGTCCGACCCAATTGGCAATGGGAGCACGGCCAGTCACCCCGCCCATGCGCCGTTGAACGGTTATGCTGTCGTTGCCATATTGACGACCGTCTTTTGGTCCGAACACAAAACGCTGCGGCTTACGGTTCTCACGATCCTCCGATTCTTTTTTAACGGGCACGCGATCTTCGTCTACCGGGAAATCTTTTACGATTTCCCGTAACGGACGCGTGACATGGAATTCAGTGCAACGGATGAATCCTGAATTTGCCTCCTGCGGGCGATTGATGCGCTGAGCAAAAAGGGAGACAGGAATTAGACAGCATAACAGAAAAATGTTCCGCATTTTCATGAGTGTGAACTGACAATTTAGCCAATAGCTGGTAGCCCGCCAAACCTTTCTTGGGTGATGTGGAATATTGGTTTCACCACTTAAATCGTTCGTTTTTTCAAGATGTGGTTGCTTTTTCACCCAGTTTTAAGTCTTGTTGGCATTGATTCAGGACTCGGGTACGTAAAATCGACCTTTCTACACACAAGAAAATGTATATTAACCTTAAAGAATATTGAATTCAGTCAGTACCCGGAATCCTTATGCCCTCTTCCAAATCCCCGCTTTTACGACTAATTAAAAGATCTTACTTCTTGTCTGAAATCAGTCGGCAAAAGGACGCCCCTGAGGTGGATGAATTGATCAGGCAGGTGGAGCAGGCGAGAGCCGAGTATGGCAGAAGAAAATTCATCGGCGATATTTCTAAGGCAGCGCTCTTCAGCGGACTTGCTGCGTTACTTCCGGGATGCTCAAAAGACGAGATGTTGAGTCCGATTGCAACGCCAATGAACAGAGCTGTTCGTCCGCAGCCGAATATTGTCATTATCGGAGCAGGACTTGCTGGATTGAACTGCGCGTATCAATTGAAGAAGCGTGGTTTGTCCTCAACGGTATACGAAGGCTCCAGTCGAACGGGTGGCCGCGTATTGACGCGTCAGAATTTCATTGCACCTGGCACTTACACCGAATGCGGAGGAGAGTTTATCGATACGGGTCACCGGCACATGCGTGCATTGGCCGACGAGTTCGGCCTGACGCTGCTGGATACCGATGATCCATCAGAAGCCGGTTACTTGAATGACACCTTTTACATTGATGGCCGCCATTATACGGAGGCGGAAGTGATACAGGCTTTTCAGCCATACGCCCAGCTGATTGCAAGTGATATCCAATCTCTTCCTACCAATTTCGACTATTCGAATTTCACTCCAGCAGTGCAGCAATTCGACTCCATCAGTATCAGTCAATATTTCGATCGTATCGGAATGCCGCAGTCGCTCTTCCTTCGTAAAGGTCTTGAGCAAGCATACAATACGGAGTATGGACGTGAGGTGAACGACCAATCGGCAATTAACTTCCTTTTTCTTTTCAGTATCAACCCTGGTAATGCCAGCTACGATATTTTCGGATTGAGCGATGAGCGCTTCAAGGTGGCAGGTGGTAACCAGCAGATAACCGATGCGTTGGCGAATGCCTTGCAAGGAAGTGTTCAGCTACAGCGAAAGTTGACAAAGATCTCCCTTGACGCTAGCGGAAAATACCTGTTGCAATTCCAAGGTGCACCGCAAGTGACGGCTGATATTTGTGTCCTTACTATTCCTTTTACATTGCTGCGTCAGGTCGATTTGAGTGGACTTCAACTTCCATCTTGGAAAACGAATGCGATTCAAAATCTGGGGTATGGCACTAATGCGAAGTTGCTACTCGGCTTCACGGGAAAAAAATGGCGAGACTATGGTCATTCAGGTGGTGTGTTCACGAACGGATCAGCTGCTCAAGCCACGCAGTTCATACAAACGGGTTGGGATGGAACCCGCTTGCAAACCGGGCGTAATGGTAGTTACACGGTTTTCCAAGGCGGAGTTCAGGGTCAGAATCTGAGCCTCTCTCAATCGCAGACAATGTTGAGTCAGTTGGATGCGATGTGGCCAGGTACGGCAGCGCAATACAATGGAAACGCTAAGTTGATCCATTGGCCCTCCTATGCATGGACGCAAGGCAGTTATGCATGCTGGCGGGTAGGACAAGTCACCACGATCATGGGTGCTGAGGGTCAATCAGTAGGCAACTTGCATTTCGCCGGAGAGCATACCAGTCTTTTCTTTCAGGGATACATGGAGGGAGCAGCAGAGACTGGAGCATCAGTTGCGAAGGCCATCTCACTAGCTGTTTGATTTAAGAAAGTTCAAGGAAGTGCTTTACAGTGCTTCATTGACTCTTTATCCTGCGGACGGGATGCTCTGAACTACTGTTGAATCAATTTCAAAATACGTTGTTTGTCTTTCCAGCTTTTGAGTTCACGCTCACGCGCCAGCGCTAATTTTTTGTCAGCATGATTTTCTTGGTAGACGACCATCCAGTCTTTGGCTCGAGCAGTGAAACCGCGATGATTGGAGAGGTGTCGGCGAAGCCGCTGCGCCAGATCTTCTTTTGTGAAACCGATGTAGAATCGATCAGCACTTTTGCTGTATAAAATATAAACCAGGTACAAAAAAGACAAAACCCGCCATTTGGCGGGCTTTGTTGTGGGAGCAACAGGGTTCGAACCTGTGACCCTCTGCTTGTAAGGCAGATGCTCTGAACCAGCTGAGCTATGCTCCCAATCTTTATTTCTACTCACCTGTGGCCCTCCCGTCTTGCGGACGGGATGCTCTGAACCAGCTGAGCTATGCTCCCAATCTTTATTTCTACTCACCTGTGGCCCTCCCGTCCTGTGGACGGGATGCTCTGAACCAGCTGAGCTATGCAACTCGCATTGGGGGTGCAAATATAGCCACCAACCGACTTATTCCAAAAGAATCAGTCTGCTAATCCTCGATTGATTTTAATTTTTCCTGTATCAAATCCGTTTGAGTGAACGTACAAACGGCTGATCCTTACCAATAAACCCTTCCTGCCAAGCCATGAGCCGATTCAAATCCTTGATTTTCAGCTATTTTTTACTGAGTCTGCCGTTCATCTCGCAGGCTGGCAATAACACAAAAATCACCCGGGAAGAATACATCG
>JBJTRB010000151.1:0-8559 GCA_046075925.1 Bacteroidota bacterium
CGAATATCTTCCCTGTGGCTACCGGAATGGACGAGCACAGGAAGAATGCGGTCGATTTTTTCGAAGCGACGCGCTGGATCAAAAACAATCTACACGGTGCCAAAGTCAGCGGAGGCGTCAGCAATGTTTCCTTCTCTTTCCGAGGAAACGATACGGTCCGCGAAGCCATACACGCCGCCTTCCTCTATCATGGCATACAGGCAGGAATGGACATGGGTATCGTGAACCCAGGTCAGCTTCAGGTTTACGATGAGATACCGAAGGACCTGCTCGACTTGGTGGAGGATGTCTTACTCGATCGACGCGACGATGCTACCGAACGGTTGATTGCACATGCGGAATCCTTGAAAGGTGTCACTTCAAAAAAAGAAGAGAAGGAGGAGGCGTGGCGACAAGATCCAGTCGAACAACGATTAGCCCATGCGTTGGTAAAAGGAATCACCGATTTCATAGAAGTCGATTTAGAAGAAGCGTTAAAGAAATATCCACGCCCTTTGCAACTCATCGAAGGGCCTTTGATGGATGGCATGAATGTCGTCGGCGATCTTTTCGGTGCGGGAAAAATGTTCCTTCCTCAAGTGGTGAAAAGCGCACGTGTGATGAAGAAGGCCGTTGCCTACCTGGAGCCGTTGTTGAATGCCGGCGATGGGCAGTCTGCCCGTGCCAATGCAGGGAAGATACTGTTGGCCACAGTAAAGGGCGATGTGCACGATATCGGCAAGAACATCGTCGGTGTGGTGCTTGCCTGTAACAATTACCAGGTCATCGATATCGGTGTCATGGTTCCTGCGGAAAAGATCCTCGAAGCGGCGCGAAGAGAGAATGTCGACGTGATTGGTCTCAGCGGATTGATCACCCCTTCTCTTGATGAGATGGTGCACGTCGCGAAGGAGTTGGAGCGTGAAGGCTTCAAAACGCCTTTGCTTATCGGTGGTGCTACCACTTCCAAGGTCCATACAGCGGTCAAGATAGAGCCTTACTATTCGCAGCCCGTTGTTCATGTGAATGATGCTTCGCGCAGTGTCCCTGTCGTCAGCCAATTGCTTTCAGTCGATTCGCGCGACTCGTTCATCTGCAACACGAGGGAAGAATACGATCGTGTACGCGAGTACAACCGTCTGGCCAATTCTCCGGATAAATATCTTTCGATCGAGCAGGCACGTCTAAATCGTTTCGCGTACGATGAAGATCCCTCCATCGTGGTTCCGAACAGGCTCGGCGTTACGGTCATCGAAGACCAACCGCTTGAATCGCTCCTTCCTCTGATCGATTGGACACCGTTTTTTCATGCATGGGAGTTGAAAGGGGTGTATCCCAAAATTCTGCAGGATGTGAATCATGGCAGTGAGGCGATGAAACTTTTTGACGATGCACGCACGATGCTCGATCGCATCTGCAAGGAGAAATGGCTCAAGGCGCGTGGTGTGTTCGGGTTGTTTCCTGCCGTGTCGGAAGGCGACGATATCGACGTTTTGGAAGCGACTGGTTCCCATACGGTCGCGCAGCTGCATACGTTGCGTCAGCAGACCAGGAAACCGGAGGGACAACCTAACATCGCTTTGGCTGATTTCATTTTACCCAGACAGTCAGGAAAGACGGATCATATCGGAGCGTTCGCAGTGACAGCCGGTATCGGAATCGACGAGCATGTGAATAGATTCGAAAAGGATCATGACGACTACTCTGCCATCCTGTTGAAGGCTTTGGCCGATCGCTTGGCAGAAGCATTCGCAGAGTGGCTACACCGAGAAGTCAGACGACATCACTGGGGTTATGCTTCCGGTGAAACACTTTCCAACGAGGAGTTGATTCGCGAGGAATATCGAGGCATACGTCCTGCGCCGGGCTACCCTGCTCAGCCCGATCATACCGAGAAGCATACTATCTGGAACTTGTTACAGGTCGAAAAGAAGGCAGGGATTTCGTTGACGGAGAGTCTTGCGATGTTTCCTACAGCTTCGGTATGCGGTCTTTATTTCGCACATCCTGAAGCGCACTATTTCGGTTTGGGTCGAATTTCCAAAGATCAGGTCGTCGATTACGCACGCCGAAAGGGAGCTTCTGTCAACGACGCGGAACGCTGGTTAGGTTCAGTACTCGGGTACTGATAGAATTATCCGTCTTTCATCCAAAGTCACCTTTACTGGTTGCTTCGAATTATTTATGACTTTATAAAAGTTCAAATAAGATAACTATAAGTATCAGATAAAGAGCTATTTATAAGCTATTAGACTGATATCCTGACCTACTTTCAGGCAAGAATGGATTTGATAAAAGTGCATTCCATTGTCTACTTTTGGAACGAACCACTTACCCACCGACCCATGAAAAAATTCTACCTGATCCTGATTGCGATAGTAGCGACGTTTGTTGCTTCACAAGCGCAAAATTGTGCCTACATGGCTGTGCCTGCTCCAGGTGCCGTAGGTGTCTACGCATTTTATCCCGATTCCAATTTCAGTCCGAATAATACGGTCTTCAATTGGACTATCAACGGTACTTCCATTCCGAACACCTATATCGCAAGTTATCAGTTCAGCGGCCCCGGTGCTTATCCGGTCTGTATCGATTACGTCAGCTTATTGGGAGCTCCCATCTGCAGGTACTGCGATACGATAGTTGTGAATGCAGCCTCCTCCAACTGCCCTTTCACCATCATGACCAATCCGGGTTCATTGCTGGTCGACTTCCATGTCACGGTACCTGCCGGACAGTATGCCTCATGGGATTTCGGTGACGGCGGCGTGGGTTATGGATCCACCCCCTGGCATACCTACAATCAAGGTGGTACGTATACCGTTTGTGTCGAATTGCGTGATACGATGACACAGGCCTTGATGTGTACTTCCTGTCAATCCTTCTCGCTTCAGAATGTCACGCCATCCTGTTCTGTGACAGCCTTTCCGGATTCGATGAATGCGATGATGATGTATTTCTACGCTTCGGGTACGAGTTCCAATTCTTTGATCACATGGGATTTTGGTGATGGAAGTCCGGCTGCTCTGGGAACGTTCACCAATCATACCTATTCAGCCAACGGCGTATATGTGGTCTGTTTTCAGGAGATCTCCGCAACAGGTGCGCTGATTTGTTCATCCTGTCTCAGCATCGCAGTCAGCCCTGCTGGAAATTGTACGATCAATGCGGTCAATCTGCAGGGGCCGACCTTCAGTTTCAGTACGCCGGCTCCGTTACCTTCCGGAATGTTCGCCTCATGGGACTTTGGCGATGGAAGCAGCGGTTATGGTCAGTCGGTCATTCACAGCTACAACAGTGCAGGTAATTACAACGTATGTGTTGTCATTGCCGATACGATGGGTAATGTCACGTGCAGCAGTTGTACCACCATCACCAATTCATTCAATCCTTCGGGCAACTGCAATATCCAGTTGACTCAGTTGTTCAATAATGCCTATGCCTTCAATGTCGCTTCCTATCCGGCAGCAACCGGATATATCTGGGACTTCGGCGATGGTACTTCTGGCAGTGGCACGAGTGTCCAACACACTTACATGACACCAGGTGTTTATGTGGTCAGCGTCTCCGTAACCGGAGGTGGTGCGGTGTTGTGCTCATCTGTCGTTACGGTCGTGGTCAATAATCCTATGCCTACCTGTTCGGCGTATTTCGTCAGTTCTAGCCAGTCGCTCACGGGCTATTTCATTGATTTGTCTTCGAATGTGAGTCCATCCACAACCTACATGTGGGATTTCGGAGATGGAAGCATGTCGAATCTTCGTTTCCCTCAGCACACGTATTTCCAGCAGGGAACCTTCACGGTTTGTCTGACCATCGCTGACTCCAACTGTACGGATACGTACTGTCAGGCCATTCTTGTAGACACCGCAGCAGTTTCAAGTGGCTGCCAGGCTTACTTTGCAACCGTGCAGGTGGCTCCTTATCAGCTGGCTGTTGTCAACCTGTCAAACGGCCAGGGTCCGCTTACCTACACGTGGGATTTCGGTGATGGAACGCTTTCGACACAGGCTTATCCCAGCCATCAATACAACAGCATCGGATCGTATCTGCTTTGTCTGACCATCGCTGATGCAAGCGGTTGTTCGGATTCTTACTGCGACACCTTGTCGGTCGATTCCATGGGTAATGTATTCCGTACCATGACAGGCTTCTCCATCAATGTCGTTTCACCTTCCTCCTTCACCGGTGTCGATGAAGCTGCAACGGCGCTTGAATTCAACACCTATCCTAATCCGGTTGCAGATCTGCTTACCATAGACAGAAAGAGCAATTTGTCTGCCGCTTACGCCATCTACACCTTGCAGGGCGCCGTGGCATTGAAAGGATCCTTGAGTGAAAACCGTTCTCAAATCAATCTGAGTGCGTTACCTGCAGGAACCTACCTGTTGGAAGTCGTCCAGTCCGATGGAAGTATCGGTCACCGTACGGTCGTGCGTCAGTGATTCGAATAGTCTAGCATGAAGTATCGCCCCGAAGCAATCCTTCGGGGCGTATTTTTTTCGGGATGCTCAGACGACTCCGACTATCTTCTGTAGCCGTTCTTTCAAATGCCGCTTGAATGCAGCCGGTCCGTTCACTTTTATTTCACCATAAAATCCGATAACGAACCGCGTGACGGGCTTCAAGTCATACACCGTCGCTCGCAGGCGGTACTTCACCCCGTCTTTACGAATGAATGCGGAGGATAATGGATATTCTTCCCGCAGGATCATGCAGGCCCTCAACGAAAGCGTGATATCGATGGCATAGCTGTTTCCCTGATCAGCGAATCCGAATACATCGGTCGGTGTGTAACGATGTCGTCCCGCATGACGGAACGAAGTCCTTTTTACAGTCACATCCTGGATGCGTTCGATATGGAAATGTTTGTTTTTGCCTGAGGCGATCTCATAGGCCACTACGTGTTCGTAATTGTCGGTGAAACGGATCGGTTCCACCAGACGGTCACGGATGTCATTTGAATTGACAGAATGGTAATTCTTAAGCACGACCTGCTTTCTCTCGCGCATGGCATCAGCGATTTTTTCCACCAGGACGCCCAGACGGGCTTGCAGCAGTTGTGAACCGGCGACACTCAACTCCGAATTGACTTTCAGTTTACGGAGTACACTGTCGCGCAACTTGTGTTTTCGTCCGACAGTTGCTGCAAGATTGTGCAGAAACCGGGTTTCTTCTGCGGTGAAAGAAGGCGTATCACCGTTGGCATTTTCATCTTCAATGTATACCCGGTTGCCATTGTCCCGGGCCACCTTGAATCCGACGGCTTCCAACAGGTCGAGGTAACGGTAAACCGTACGCTCGCTACTTTCAAGGATATCACCCAAGTGTCGCATCGATTTTGCTGGTCGTGCCTTCAAAAGCGCGATCAATTGCAATACACGCAGGATTTTGTGCTGGTTATGCATGATTTAGCCAAAATACGCCCTGAGTCCAAATTAGTCAATCCTTTGACCCAGGTTGTCAAAATAATGTTCCACTTTCGACTTTTCGTCCATGCAACAAGGTGCCATACTTCGTGCTCCATTGATCCACTCGCAGCGGAAAGCTTCCTGAAACCGAATTCAACTTTTCGGCACCCGGGGAAAGGTAGCTTTCACTCTTCTTTTTACGACTGATAGGACCAGCTTTTTTTGACTAATTTAGCGCCTGATCATGCGTTTGCTGCTCCTGCTATTTTTCGCGTTTATCCTGATGCTTTCCAAAGGAGGCGCTCAGGACACTTCGTGGACACTCCAGCGATGTGTCGATCATGCCATTCAGCATAACCTGCAGGTCAAGCAATCCGAAATAACAGTCAGTCAGAACAAGCTGGCGCAAGACCAAAGCTATGCTTCGTTCATTCCTACCATCAATGGTCAGGTGGGGCACAATTATTACTGGGGACGTGCAATCGATCCATACACCAACCAGTTCACGAACCAGCAGGTGCAATCAAGCAACTTCGGATTGAGTTCAACGCTCACTGTTTTCGAGGGACTGCAGTTGCAGCGCACGCTCAGCCAGAGCAAGTTGAATTACCTGGCCAGTCGCAAGGATCTTGAAAAGATCCGCAACGACATTTCTTTGAACGTAGTCGCCGCCTATTTGCAAGTCTTATACAATCAGGATCTGGTGGATGTTTTCAAAGCGCAAGTGGCCGCTACCGACGACCAGTGCCGCAGGATGCGTCGCATGTTCGAATTGGGATCCGCCTCCAAAGCCAATTATCTGGATTTGGAAGCTCAGCTCGCTTCCGATAGTGCTTCCTTGGTTGCAGGCATGGCGCAGGTCGATCAATCTGTTTTGATTCTTGCGCAATTGTTGGAATTGGAATCCGTCAAGGGATTCGATATCGACCGACCCATGATGGATGAGCCACCGGCATTGCCTGCAGGTCTTAGTGCAGATGCCGTCTATTCAGCCGCATTATTGACACAACCCGAAATAAAAGGCAACGAGTTCCGGTTGAAAGCGGCTGAGAACGGCCTTGCAGCGGCACGTGGTTCACGAATGCCTCGTTTATACATGTCGGGCTCCTTGAACACCACCTTCTCAACGTCCTTCAAGACGCCGCAATTCGGCAATGGCTACGGTTACGATGCGGCAGGTTTCACTTCTTCCTTCGACACGGTCTTTCTGGTATCGCCGAACATCACAGGATATGAGATGGTTCCTTTCTGGGATCAGCTTGATCGCAACCGGGGAGCCGGTGTCGGTTTCATGCTGCAGTTGCCGCTTTTCAATGGTTGGTCCGCTCGCACCAATGTGGAACGCGCGCGTCTGGCTCTGCAGCAATCCAAACTAAACGACGAGATCACGAAAAACAATCTCTACAAGAGCGTACAGCAAGCGGTGCTCGATGCCGTATCCTCCCGCAGAAAGTACGAGTCTACCACGCGTTCCGTTGAAAGTCTTCAGGAATCAGCCAACTTCAACAAGCAACGATTCGAGTTGGGACTCATCAATACCTACGAGTATTCATTGTCGCGCAACAATCTTGCACGTGCTCAAGCTGACCGACTCCAAGCCAAATACGATCACATCTTCCGTTTGAAGATACTCGACTTCTATCAGGGCCGACCGCTCGCATTCTGAAAATCTTGTCATGAAAAAACCATCGAGACTCATGAAGTGGCTGATCATTGCCGCTCTTGTACTTATCCTTTTTGCTGTCATCGGGAAGCGCATGGGTTGGGTCGGCGGCAAGGATCAACGTGAAGTGGCTGTCGAAAAAGTGCAGAAGCGGACCATCGTTGAAGTGGTTTCGGCCAGTGGCCGTATTCAGCCGGAAACACAAGTGAAGATCAGTCCGGATGTGTCTGGCGAAATCGTCGAGTTGAATGTGAAAGAGGGTGATCGTGTCACCAAAGGCCAGTTGCTTGTCCGAATACTCCCCGACATCTATCAGTCTTATGTCGAACGTTCCGTAGCGGCGGTCAATACCTCAAAAGCCAACTTGGAGAATTCAAGGTCCCGAGTCACGCAGGCCGAGTCGCAGCTTGCTCGTTCAAAAGCCACTTATGATCGCAACAAACAATTGTTCGAGGAGAAACTCATCTCCGCCTCCGAATGGGAGCAGGTGAAGTCGGCATGGGAGGTGGCAGTCGCGGAAGTGGCGGCCGCAAGACAAGCAGTCGATGCCGCAGGCTTCGGAGTTCGTAGCGCTGAGGCGTCCTTGAAGGAGGCGAATGATAATCTGCGCAAGACTTCCATCTTCGCTCCTGTCGATGGAACGATTTCTAAACTGAATGTCGAGAAAGGCGAGCGCGTCGTTGGTACATCTCAGATGGCAGGTACGGAAATGATGGTCCTGGCCGATTTGAACGAGATGGAAGTGAATGTGGACGTGAATGAAAACGACATCGTGCGCGTCCACCTGGGTGATACGGCCAACATCGAAGTCGATGCCTACTTGGGTAAAAAATTCACCGGCGTGGTGACAGAAGTGGCCAACTCGGCTAACATAACCGGACTCAGCGTGGATCAGGTTACCAATTTTACGGTCAAAGTCCGCATTCTTCGCGAGTCGTATGAATCGATTGCCACAGAAAAAGGTCCAGGCTCTACGGTTTTTAATCCCGGTATGTCCGCTACGGTGGATATCCGCACACGTAAAGTGCAAAACGTATTATCTGTTCCTATCCAGTCCGTCACTACGCGCGATACCGCAATGACCGAAGATAAGCCGGCAGCTAAATCTTCTGCTGCTAAGGAAGCGACTGCAGAAGTCGAGTGTGTGTTTGTCGTCAGTGCTGGAAAAATCGAGCAGCGTGCTGTCACGATCGGACTGCAGGATAATACCTATATCGAAATCACGAAGGGTTTGAAAGACGGAGAAGAGGTGGTCAGCGCACCTTACAGCGCCATTTCCCGGTTGCTATCTGCCGGTGATGAGGTGAAAGTGGTCGATAAGGATGCCCTCTACACTACCGAAGAAAAGTGATCATTCGCTTCATTAAAGATGCCTATTCTGCTTTGTATTGAATCCGCTACTACGGTCTGTTCCGTTTCGCTGGTGCGCGACGGTCACGTGTTATCGGTTCGTGAATCATCAGAAGGCCTGAATCATGCTGAGAAACTGACCGTTTTCGTAGAAGAGGT
>JBJTRB010000152.1:0-3945 GCA_046075925.1 Bacteroidota bacterium
ACTTTTCACTTTTCACTTTTAACTTAATCCTTACACGCCACCAATGTCAACACCGTTTCCAGTGCTACTTTCTCTCCTCGCTGATTGGTGACTTCCACATACCATTCCACCACGCCCTGAGGAATCTGGCCTTCGCGTCGATCCTTCATGGTCTTGCGCATGCAGGTGAGTCGGACCTGGATGGTATCACCCACATAAACCGGTTGGACGAAGCGAAGGTTATCCAAGCCGTAATTTGCGAGCACTGGTCCTTTTTTCGGGTCGACGAAAAGTCCGGCGGCCGCCGAGATGAGAAAATATCCGTGAGCGACACGGCGTTCGAAAATCGAGCCTTCGAGCGACGTTTCGTCGGTATGTGCATAGAAATAGTCGCCGCTTATACCAGCGAAGTTGACGATGTCGGCTTCCGTCACTGTGCGTTTGTGCGTTAGCAAGGAGTCGCCGATCTGAATCTCTTCGAAATATTTCCTGAAAGGATGAATGACATCCTCCTTGGTTTCCGCTCCTGGCAGGTACTGGTTGAGGATGGCCGTCAGGGTAGTCGGCGAACCTTGTAGTGCTGTGCGCTGCATGTAGTGATGCACACCGCGCACGCCGCCCATTTCTTCGCCGCCACCGGCTCTGCCTGGTCCACCGTGCACCAGGTGTGCAAGTGGCGAACCGTGACCGGTGGATTCTCCGGCACAATGCCGGTTGATGACCAGCATACGTCCATGCATGGCGGCTGAGCCAAGTACGACTTCGCGCGCAAAGCTGTCATCATTCGTTACTACCGATCCGACCAGACTGCCCTTTCCCAGCTTGGCCAGGGTAGCAGCTTCTTCGGCTGTCTTGTAAGGCATGATCGTGCTCACAGGACCGAATGCTTCGATATCGTGAGGCGCTGAATGCTTGAATGGATCGTTGCAGTAGAGCAGGAGGGAAGAGATGAAAGCTCCTCGCTTGCTATCGGCGCCGACAACCTCCACGTTTTCGAGGTCGCCGTAAACCAGCTCGCTGCAAGTCATCAACTCCCTGACTTTTTCTTTTACATCCTTCACCTGTGCGTGCGTAGCAAGCGGACCCATTCTCACACCTTCAACAGCCGGATCGCCGATGACATTTCCTTTTAATCGTTCGCTCAAGGCGCCGATGACTGCTTCAGTCAGATGTGCTGGAACGATCGTTCGGCGGATGGCAGTGCATTTCTGTCCGGCCTTCGCCGTCATTTCACGCGATACTTCCTTGATGAACAGGTTGAATTCCTCAGTACCCGGCTCAGCATCCGGTCCGAGGATGCAACAATTCAGTGAATCCGCTTCCATGTTGAAGCGGACGGAATGATCAATGATGGAAGGATGCTTTTTCAGCATCTTTCCGGTGGATGCGGATCCAGTGAAGGTGACCACATCCTGGCACGTGAGATGATCGAACAGATCGCCCACGCCGCCACAGACCAATTGCAGCGAACCTTCAGGGAGAATGCCTGATTGGATGATTTCCCGAACAACGTGCTCGGTCAGGTAGGAGGTAGCCGTAGCCGGTTTTACGATTGCCGGAACACCGGCAAGCAGGTTGACTGCTATTTTCTCCAACATGCCCCACACGGGGAAGTTGAAAGCGTTGATGTGTACAGCGACACCTTCTAATGGAACACATATGTGGTGACCGACGAAGGTTCCGCCCTTGGAAAGCAACTCCATATTGCCATCCACCAAGAACGGTTGATCAGGTAGTTCTCTGCGACCTTTCGAAGCGAAAACCAGCATGGTTCCGATGCCGCCGTCAATATCGATCCAGGAATCCGATTTGGTGGCACCGGTGGCTGCTGAAACCGGATAGAATGACTTTTTACGATCGTTCAGGTAAAGACCTAGTGCTTTGAGCATGCGTGCACGGTCGTGGAACGACATCTTGCGCAGCTTTGAGCCGCCGGTGGTCCGCCCGTATTCCATCATGGCACGGAAATCCAATCCATCACTCCCTGCACGGTAAATCTCTTCTCCCGTAACAGCATGAAGGAGTGCGGTACCGTTTCCAGCGCCTTCCACCCATTGCCCAAGGGCATAATTTTTCAGTCGATTGGACATACTCGTTTTTTGGTCCTTACATAGGACAACAAACGCCGCGGTTCCGGTATTCACCGGAGCATCGGCGTGTTTCAGTTTCAGTAAGCTGATTCTCCGCTTCCCCAAGCGCGATGCATGACTGCATCTTTAATTGAAAATCAACTGTGGTAATACGGATGCAAAGATAACCCAAATGAACAGGAAGTCAAGGGATTAGGGAATACATTCCGGGATTCCGATCAACGGTGGACCTGGACGATCCGGCATCCTCTGACCCATTGATCAGCCAGTTGGCTCTTGGTTGAGTGATTAGGTTGGAGCTCAAGCCTGTGAAATGCAGGCTATTACGGTAAAATCAATCGTTTCGACGAATCAATAAGGCGATGTTTTCTACGTGCTGGGTATGTGGAAACATATCGAATGGCTGGATCCTGTCCAGTTGGTAGTGTTCGCTCAGAATGCGCACGTCACGTTCCTGTGTTTTCGGGTTACAACTGATATAAACGATTTTTTCGGGAAGAAGCCGGATCAGCGACTGGTTGACGTTCCGGTGCATGCCTGCTCTTGGAGGATCCGTGATCACGATATCGGGTCGACCGAACGATGCGATCTGTTCCCCTTGCACCAGATCTTTCAGGTCGCCTGCAAGAAAGTCCGCATTGGAAATGCCATTGACCTGCGCGTTGCGATAGGCTTGTTCAACCGCTTCCGGGACGAACTCGAGTCCGACGACTTTTTTCGCCTTCCGAGCTGCTGATAACGCGATTGTTCCAGTGCCTGAGTAGTAGTCGAACACTGTTTCGCGTCCAGTCAGGCCGCAGAAATCGATAGCCGTTCGGTACAATTGTTCTGTCTGCAGAGTGTTGGTTTGAAAAAACGATCCCGGGTGCATATCGAACCGCAATCCAAGCAAGGTGATGGGTAGCACCTCTTCACCCCACACATGTATGGGTTTCAAATCGCTGATGTTGCCATCCTTTTTCGGATTGTCGAATCTCCAAACGGATCGGACCTGAGGGAATCGGCGTTGAACCATGTCTAGTAGAAGATCCAGCGCATCTTTCCTGTACTCACCGAAGACGATGCCCAGCAAGACGGCTCCGTCATCGGCGTAACGGACCATCAACTGCCGAAGTGTTCCTCGCTCTTTGCGCATGTCGTAAAACGAAATGCCTGTTTCCAAGGAGAAGTCACGAAAGGCATGAAGCAGTTCAATAGCTGACAAGGGCGCGATATCGCAGCGACGGATTTCCAATGCATGATCATACTTTCCACGCATCACATATCCAGCGGCAGGACGAAGGATGGTGTTCGGATCTGATTTTTCTTCCGGGGTCATCCACCTGCGATTGGAAAAAGTGAAAACGATCTTATTGCGGTAATGCTTTTCCAGCGGTGAAGGCACAACGGGTGGAAGAGTTGATCCTGGCGGAAGGTGTCTTTCCAGCAATTGGCGGACCTGCTTCTGTTTGATCAGCAGTTGTTCTGCATAGCTGACTTGTTGCCACTGGCAACCGCCGCAATGTTCGAAGTGCTCACAGAACGGATCGATCCTGGTGGCGGCAGGCTCAATCAACCGGATGATCCTGCCACGGAAAGTAGACTGTTCACCTTTGCTCAGCCGGATGGCCTGCACATCTACCACATCGCCAGGAACTCCTTTTTCGATGAAGATGAGTCCGCCTGAAAACCGTCCAAAGGCTTGTCCATGCGCATCTATTCCTTCGATTTTGACGTTTTTTAGCAATTGCCCCAACATGGTGCTAAGATAGCAGCCATCGGAGAAATAGTCTCTTTCTTTGGTTTTTAGGCTGTAAATCAAGTGACTATCTGTTTGTCGATGCTCTTTGGCCATGAACCAGGCAAAGCTTGTCGGTTCACGGCCTGTTGCTGACCG
>JBJTRB010000153.1:0-8108 GCA_046075925.1 Bacteroidota bacterium
CATCCATGCGCCGATGGCACTCAACCTGCCCAAGCTGCCTGCACCTGTCATGCAGGTCATGAAGGATACCTTGTTCGGTCAACGATTGAAATATTCCTGGACACCCAAAGGAGTGGATCCGTCATTGCACCGAGCAGGAAAAAGCAAAGGGACGTTGATCGGTGGCAATCTTTCGATCCTGTATTCATTGTCCGGGACCTCTTCCGACATCGAAACGACAGGCAAGATATTGTTCATCGAAGACCTCGACGAATACTTGTACCACATCGATCGGATGATGATGAACCTCAAGCGCAGCGGGAAACTGGCCGGCTTATCCGGACTTATCGTCGGTGGAATGACCGAAATGAAAGATAATACGATTCCCTATGGGAAAACAGCCGAGGCCATCATCCGTGAAGCGGTGCAAGAATATGATTATCCGGTTGTCTTCGGATTTCCGGGTGGTCATGTCACCAATAATTATCCGCTCATTTTCGGCAGGGAAGTGACCCTCAACGTAGCCGAAAAGATGGAGCTTTCTTTTCATCCATGATCCAATCTTCCATTTCACCCAAGTCCGAGCTCGCTCGGAAAGGTGAACAGCTGGCCTGCGACCATTTGCAGTCAAAAGGCTATGTCATTCTGAAACGCAACCACCGCATCGGAATCGGTGAACTGGATATCATCGCTCGACATGGCCGCGACCTGGTATTCGTGGAAGTCAAAACACGCGAGTCTGCATTCATGACCGATCCGCTGAAGTTGGTCCCCATCACCAAACAACGGCAAGTGATCCGGTTAGCGGACGTTTATTTGAAATCGCTTACATCTTTGGAGCGGGCCCGCTTTGATATCGTGATAATCGTTCACACGGCTCAATCGACGGAAATCAAACACATCGAGGACGCGTTTTACTCCATGTGAACGCATAATAAGGAAAGAAACCCCGACATCTCCGGCCCTTTCTTACCTTGCGCTTCCAATCCACTGATATGCGAAAGATTAGAAGAGTTGATGGCGATGCCCGTAAGGGTAAGTCAGGACCAGACCGTCGTTCTGCCAAACCCGGCTTCCGACCCAAAGGCAATAATGCTGGCTCTCCCCGAACCAGAAAAAGTGCGGATGAAAACGATGGCGACCGAGAAGAGTCTCGTCGACCGCGTACAACGGGAAGAAGTCGTTCTGAATCCGATAGCCGTCCAGGCCGCTCTTCCTCGCGTAGTACTGGACCACGCAGCGGATCCTTCCGTGAAAGGCCAAGTGGAGGGGATGATCGTGGAGAAAGAACACGCAGCGGGCCGTACCGCGGCGATCGCGAAGACAGAGGCGAACGAAGTGCAGGACCCCGTGGAAGAACAAGTGGAGGGGATGACCGTGGAGAAAGAACACGCAGCGGGCCGTACCGCGGCAATCGCGAAGACAGAGGCGAACGAAGTGCAGGACCCCGTAGCGGATCCTACCGTGGAAGATCAAGTGGGGGAGAAGACCGAGGAGAAAGAACGAGCAGTGAATCGTATCGCGGCAGAGGCGGTGAAGGTTCAGATCGTGCAGAAAGAACACGCAGCGGGCCATACCGCGGCAATCGCGAAGATAGAGGCGAACGAAGCGCAGGACCCCGCAGCGGATCCTACCGCGGTAGAACCAGTGAGGGTGCCGACCGCGGAGAAAGAACACGCAGCGGACCTTATCGCTCCAACCGGGAAGAGCGAGGCGAGAGAAGCTCCAGTCCACGCGGACCACGCAGCGGAGGTCGCTCATCCTCCGAATCAAGAGGGTCCTCTCCCAGGAAATCGGGTTACGACAAAGCCCAGCGCGGTAATTTTTCTGACAGGACACGCAAGCCGCAAGGCAAGCGATCATCATCCGGTTCCGAGGCGGCAGTATCCGGACAGACCCGACTGAACAAGTATATCGCCAATTGCGGCATTTGCTCCAGACGGGAAGCGGACGACCTGATCAAAGCAGGTGTCATTTCAGTGAACGGACACATCATCACCGAAATGGGATACAAATTGAATCCGGGTGATGAGGTGCGCTACAACAACGCGATCCTGCGTGGCGAAAAACCGGTTTACTTGTTACTCAACAAACCGAAGGATTACATCACCACCGTCGACGATCCAGGTCAGCGCCACACGGTGATGGAACTCATTTCCGGAGCCTGCTCTGAACGTGTTTATCCAGTGGGCCGATTGGACCGCAATACCACCGGCGTACTGCTTTTTACGAACGACGGCGACCTTGCCCGTAAACTCATGCACCCCAGTTTCCATGTACAAAAGGTGTATCACGTTTCGCTCGATGGTGCTTTCAAGTCGGATGAAATGGAGCGCGTGATCGATGGCATTCATCTGGAAGACGGACCCATCAAGGTGGACGATATCGCCTATGCAGGCGAAGGCGCCGACCGTAAGGAAGTCGGTGTCGAGCTGCACTCGGGCCGAAACAGGATCGTTCGCCGCATCTTCGAATTCTTCGGGCACAAAGTCGTCAAGCTGGATCGCACCGTATTCGCAGGTCTTACCAAGAAGGACTTGCCGCGAGGCAGATGGCGGTTCCTGAACGAGATGGAAGTGAACAGGCTGAAGATGCTGGTAGGCGACAAGCGTCTGAAGCGCGAGGGAAAGAAATCAGAGCGTGCAGTGGATTACGTCGAGGAAACAGAAGACTGAATCGCTACCTGAGGATATCGATTCCCAGGATCCGGGAGATATCCGTTTTGATACGTTCAAGCCGCAAATGTTCCTCCAACAGAGCGGTGATATCGCTCCCGTCGGTTTGTGCTTCTTTGATGCGTTGGCGGTTCTCTTCCAACATGCGAAGCACTTTCTTTTGTTTCAAGTGATAAACGGATTGTTCGACCGCCTTCAGCAGTTCATGTTCCTCCGATGGCACGTGAATGCCGTGCATGGCATACCAATTCTCGCTCAGTTGATAGCGCGGACTCAACAGCTCCACTGCGACTTCGCGTAACAGTTTTTCTTCCGAACGCAGGAAATGTTCGGGCTCCAAAAAAGGAGTGGTATCAGGAAGATCGGAGTAAGAGCGAAGGATACGGTCGTAAGCAGGATGATCGAATCGGATGGAATCACCGAGGATTTCATCCACGATGAAACGCGCCACATACGGCTCGTGGACGATATCGACAGGATGACCGTTCTCATCGGTGCTGTTTTCGACGAACATGAGTTTGTGATGACCGTAATTCAGCAGGAGACGGATGATGTTTTTTTCCTGCTCCTCGGTCGTCAGTGACTCGACAGGTTGTTCCGGACGAAGCGTCTCGGGTAAAAGTTCGGCGACATCCTGTTCCGGTTGTTCCTTTTTGATGGTCTGTCTGCGCGAACGGTTCAGCTCGTTGAGCAGCACCGGTTCGGATATGGCAAGCAACTCGCTGCAGCGTTTCACATAGGTAGACCGCAGGATGATGTCCGGTATTTTGGAAATGGAGGTCACCACTTCGCGGATCAACGCAGCCTTTTTGACAGGATCGTTTCCGGCTTCCCTGAGGAGCAGTCCTGTCTTGAATTCGATGAAGTCGACAGCGGCAGCACGGATGAATGCAACGGTTTCAGCTGGCTCGTTTTTTCGGGCGAATGAATCCGGATCTTCTCCGTCAGGAAACAGGACGACACGCACATTGAGGCCTTCCTCCAGTATCATGTCGATACCACGGATAGCGCCTTTGATGCCGGCATTGTCTCCGTCGAACAGCAGGGTAAGGTTTTTCGTGTAGCGCGCGATCATGCGTACTTGCTCCACGGTGAGAGAAGTTCCGCATGGAGCGACCACGTTTTCAATTCCTGCCTGATGCAGGGAGATCACATCCGTATATCCTTCCACCAGAAAGCACTCGTCTTTCTGAACAATCGACTTCTTGCCTTGGAAAATACCGTAAAGCGCCTTGCTCTTGTGATAGACTTCTGATTCGGGAGAGTTTAGGTATTTGGCTGTCTTATCGTCCTTACGCAGGATTCTCCCTCCAAAACCGATGACCCTCCCTGAGACATTATGAATCGGGAACATTACCCGTTCCCTGAAACGATCCGTCAACTTGCCTTTGTCGTTGCGAAAGGCCAAGCCGGTCTTTTCCAGATAGCTTTCGTTATATCCGTCGGCAACCGCTTTTTCGGAAAAGGTGCTCCAGCCACGCTGGCTGTAACCGAGTTGGAATTTCCGGACGATCTCGTCCGTGAAACCACGGTCGTTGAAATAGCCTAACCCGACGGAACGGCCTTCGTCCGATTCTGTCAGCCACGAAGAGAAGGTCTGTTGTGCGTAGCCGTTCAGGATGAACATCGCTTCTTTCTCGTCCAGCTGTTGTTGCTGTTCAGGATCCGGACGCGTCTCTTCTATTTCGATGCCATAGCGATCGGCCAAGGAACGCAAGGCTTCTGGGAAGGAAAGGTGTTCGAGCTTCATCAGGAAGTCGACAGGGTTTCCGCCTTCGCCACAACCGAAACACTTGAAGATGTTCCTGGCAGGATTCACATTGAAGGAAGGGGTCTTTTCGTTGTGAAATGGACAAAGGCCCAACAGATTCGATCCCCGCTTTTTCAGGGATACATGATCGCCGACGACCTCTTCGATGCGGGCCGCTTCCAGGATACGATCTATGGTATCACGGGAGATCATGTCAATGGATTCAATGTGAGTGGTTTCCGAAAAGAATGATTGCTTGTGGAATGGCTGCTTTTTCGGGGACAAGTACCATCCGTCTCCCAAAAATAACTTTTTTCCCGGAGGGAGCCCACAGCGGAAGCTCAGTGCTTCCGCTCGGTGACGAAGGCAACCAGCTGTGCCAGCGAATCGCGGAATTCGGACGCAGGAAAGCCCTTCAGGGTAGCCAAGGCCACATCCTTGTACTCATTCATCCGTTTTTCGGCGTACTGGATCCCGCCTGATCGTTTGACGAAATCGATCACTTCTGAAATTTCATCCTTATCGGATGTCCGGCTGTTGATCAGCCGCATGATCCTTCGTTTATCGGCATATTCAGCTTCCGACAATGCGTGGATCAGCGGCAGGGTCATCTTGCTCTCTTTGATGTCGATGCCGGTCGGCTTGCCGATAGCCCCGTCCGGTCCGTAATCGAACAGGTCGTCTTTCAGTTGGAAGGCGATGCCGATGGTTTCGCCCAGATCATGGAATGAATGTATCTGTTCCTGATCGGCTCCTGCAGAAGCCGCACCACACGCACAGCATGCTGCGATGAGCGATGCGGTTTTCCGTCGGATGATCTCGAAGTATACTTCCTCACTGATATCCAGCTTGCGCGCCTTCTCGATTTGAAGCAGTTCTCCTTCACTCATCACTCTTACGGCGTCGGAAACGATTTTCAAGAGCGCATGGTCGTTGTTTTCAACGGAAAGGAGCAGCCCTTTGCTCAGCAGATAATCGCCTACCAATACTGCGATCTTGTTTTTCCATAATGCATTGATTGAGAAAAAACCTCTTCGCTGGTTGCTGTCGTCCACCACATCATCGTGTACGAGGGTGGCCGTATGCAGAAGTTCGATCAATGTGGCAGCACGGAAGGTCGTATCGTTGATGCCGCCGCAAATCCCCGCTGAGAAAAACACGAACATGGGACGCACCTGCTTCCCTTTGCGTTTGACGATGTAGCGGGTCACCGTTTCCAGCAATGGAACAGGACTCTTCATCGATTCGCGGAAGCGTTCCTCGAAATCGTCCATTGCACGTGCAATCGGTAAACGAATCTGGTCTAGTCCGGATGACATTGATTGCGAAGGTAGCGGTTTTGAAGCGGTGCTTCGCTCAGGAATTGCCTCTTTTGTTGGCCAATTGGCCGCATGCTGCATCGATATCTTTGCCGCGGCTGCGTCTGACATTCACGATGATGCCTTTGCTTTCCAGGTAGTTGACGAAGGCAGACAGCTTGTCTTCTTTCGCGTTGGTGAATTCTCCGCCGTCGATGGGATTGTATTCGATGATGTTCACTTTAGCCCTGACTCTTCTGCAAAAAGCTTCCAGTTCGCGTGCATCCTGAAGATTGTCATTGAATCCGTTGAAGACGATATACTCGAAGGTGACCCTGGTTCCGGTCATGTCCTGAAAATGATCCAGCGCTTCAGCCAGCGCATCCAACGTATTGCTTTCGTTGATGGGCATGATGCGGTTACGCTTCTCGTCGTTGGCAGCATGCAGCGACAGTGCCAGATTGAATTTGACCCGGTCGTCGCCCAGCTTACGGATCATTTTGGCTATGCCGGCGGTGCTGACCGTGATGCGTTGAGGCGACATCCCTAATCCGTCGGGAGCGGTGATGCGCTCGATGCTGGAAAGCACATTAGCGTAATTCAGCAACGGTTCGCCCATGCCCATGTACACGATGTTGGTGAGCGGCACTCCATACGCTTCTTCGGCTTGCTGGCGGATAATAGCCACCTGGTCGTATATCTCATCCGCTTCCAGATTCCGGATGCGATCCATTTTTCCGGTCGCACAGAATTTACACGTCAGACTGCAACCGACTTGGGATGAAACACAGGCGGTCATGCGGGATTCTGTGGGAATGAGTACGCCTTCCACCAGATTTCCATCGAACAAACGAAAGGCGTTTTTGATGGTACGGTCGCGGCTAACCTGCGAACCATCAATGGTAACTGCAGGTAGTGAAAAAGCGGACGCGAGCCGTTGACGCAAATCCAGCGGAAGGTTCGTCATCGAAGCGAAGTCCCGTGCACTTTTCTTCCATAGCCATTCCCAGACCTGTTTGGATCGGAACGCAGGTTCTCCCTGCTCGACGAACCAGGTCTTGAGGTGTTCCTGGTCCAGGTGCCGGATATTAGGTAGGGTTGATTGTCTTGGCATTGCGAAGACAAAGATACGAACCCGCAGGGGGAATGAACTCATTTCCGACCTTTGCAGTGTGAATCGAAGATTCCTATACGCCGACCGCCTTTTTCCGGTCTATCGTCCCTCCATTCAGGAGGGTATTCTGGTGATGGATGCCAGCGGTCGTATAATCGAAGTGGTCGATCCGATTGAGGATACGATCAAGTATGACACCCTACTACGACATCCTGATCTGGAGCGTTTCCACGGAGCGCTTGTGCCTGGATTCATCAATGCGCATTGTCATCTGGAGCTTTCTCATTTGAAGGGTCGCATTCCGGAAGGAACCGGCTTACCCGGTTTCCTTCGATCAGTGACCGGAATCCGTGATGTACCAGAAGATATCGTGCTGGAGGCCATGATCAAAGCCGACCGATCCATGCACGAAGAGGGCATCGTCGGGGTAGGAGATATCTCCAACAGGGAGGATTCGCTTCAGGTAAAAAAGAGCAGTTCCATCAGGTACCACACATTTGTCGAGGTATTCGATCTGGATCCCTCACAGGCGGAGCTGCGCTTTGAAAGCGGGAGCAGGCTGGTCCAGCGCTTTCGTGAAAGTAGAATGGAAGCTTCGCTTTCGCCCCATGCGACCTATACCGTATCCCATAAATTGTTCTCCTTAATCGCCGCAGAGGCACAGGTGCACGATATGCCGGTCACCGTCCACAATCAGGAAACGATTTCTGAAGATGATTTCTTCCTCACCGGTACAGGAGCTTTGGGAGATTTCCTCAGAGGGACTGGAAAATATGATTCGTGGATTCCTTCGGGGCGAACCGCATTGCGCACGACAATGGCTCACCTGATGGGCTATCCGAGGACCATGTTGGTGCACAACACCTTTACGTCCGATACGGATCTCGCTTGGGCGTTGGAAAAGTATCCTACGCTGTTTTGGTGTTTGTGTCCGAAAGCGAACAGGTACATTGAAAGCAGGCTTCCGTCAGCGGGACAGTTCGTAGGTACTGGTGCTCGCTTGGCTATCGGCACCGATAGTCTGGCATCCAATGATCGATTGTCGCTATTGGATGAGGTGGAAGAACTATTGATGGCTGATGCATCGCTCTCGTTCGAACAACTGTTGCCTGCCATGACGATCCATCCTGCTTCATTCCTCGGTTGGGAAAATGAGGTAGGCGATTTCAAGTCAGGTAAAGCTCCTGGAATCGTGCATTTAAAATTTTCCGATAACAGAAAATGTGGCTTCTCGTTAGGACGTATGATTGTCAATACGATGCGTTGATTACGCACATTGACATTGTCGTGAC
>JBJTRB010000154.1:0-3456 GCA_046075925.1 Bacteroidota bacterium
TTGAACACCTGGGCATCGCTGTCAAAGAGCTCTCTCAAGCCAACCGATTGTTCGAAGCCCTACTCGGCGCTGCACCGTATAAGTCGGAGGCGGTGGAGCGTGAAAAAGTGACTACCTCTTTCTTTCGGGTAGGCGATTCGAAGATCGAATTGCTCGAAGCTTCCGACCCCCAGAGCCCGATTGCCAAGTTCATCGAGAAGCGAGGGGAGGGAATTCACCATATCGCCTTCGAAGTGGAGGATATTGCTGCAGCTATGGCTCGACTGCGTGAATTGGGGTTTGAACTGTTGTCGGATGTGCCCAAAGAAGGAGCCGATAACAAGTTGATCTGCTTCTTGCATCCACGATCAACACATGGCGTTCTGGTAGAGCTCTGTCAGGAGCGACGCTGACCGATCAGTCCGGAATCCATCAGCAATTTTTCTGTTTTTCCCTGTTTCTCCAGCCAAAGGGCATGCAGTCCCGCACGCCTGGCACCTTCTACATGTTGAATGGAATCGTCGACGAAAACGGTTGCGTCGGCGTTCAGTCCGTTTTCTTCCATCACCAGATCGAAAATCTCCTTTTCCGGCTTCCGCATACCGATGTGGTGCGACAAATAGACTTTTTCAAACAAGGAATCGAACTCGAGTGTGGGATGCGTGTCGCTGAACATGCGTCGAAAGGCGATTTCGTGGATGGGATTGGTGTTGCTGAGCAGGAAAAGACGGTACTGCTCGCTCAATCGGATCACCAGTTCGACCGACTCGATCGGGAAACCGATCAACATCGCGTTCCAAGCATGATCGATCTGTTGATCCGTCAACACCTTTTCAGAAGCGGATCGGATAGCATCACGGAAATTCGTTGCATTGATCCGGCCGGTTTCCAGGTCGTCGAATAAAGGGCGTTGTTGCTTTTGGGAATACCACGATTTGAAATCAGGACATCCTGCCGCTACAAATGCTTCTGCAGTACGGTCATAATCAACGTGGAACAGGACTCCGCCAAGGTCGAGGATGAGGTTAGAGATGTCGTGCATTCGGTGTCTTCGGTTTTGTTGGAATGGATTATCTTCGCACTGCGATTCCGGTCGTTCAGGGCCCATAGCTCAGTCGGTTAGAGCAGCAGACTCATAATCTGTTGGTCCCAGGTTCGAGCCCTGGTGGGCCCACTTTTTTTCATCCACCTGAAACGGCCTTTTTTCTCCCCTCATAGGGGAAATATCGCTTGAGGTTGTTCATCGGTGCTTCCAGGAATTTCCAAGATAACGCTGCGGCACACCACGTGAACACGAGGAAAACCAATGGACCGCCCTCCATGTTCAATCCGATCTTTCCAATGACCCAGTAGACAAGACTTGGAATGAATAAGTGGAACAAGTAGATGCCATAGGAAATCCGACCGGTGTACACGAAGAACCGACTGGACAATATCTTTCCGACCCCACCTCCGATTCCGTTCGTGGATGCACTAAGTACAAGTGGCAGGCACATGCAGGCGAAAACCACTTCGTCAAGAAGGTCTTTGTACCAGTAAGGGCCCCAAGTATCAAAACTGATATAAAGTGACAGGTACAGGATCACTGCAATCGTCACCGCTTTGGTGGATCTCAAGATAGAAGCCGTACTCACTTTTTCTCTTGTCAGAAAGGCTCCGGCGGCTCCGATGCCCAAAGCATACATGCAGCCCGGGGTGGAATAGCCCATCGCCATCCAGTTCTTAGTGAAAACATATACCCAGCAGCGAAACAGGATGGAGACGCCGATCATGGAGAAAATAGCGAGCGGAATCCTCTTGACAGGTATCCAGAGCAGGATGACCGGCCACAAAAGATAGAACTGCTCCTCTGCCGCCAAGGACCAGAAGTGGTTGAAGCTGCCGATGTAGGTGCCATGAATCGACTGATATATGTTGGTGGTATAAGTCACCAGCCAAGGAAACAAGTGCCTTGCTTCTTCAAAGTCCATTAGGAAAAGCAATCCGATCAATAAGTAGTAAACGGGAAAGATGCGCAAACTACGTCGGGCATAAAATGCGCCAAGAAAGGATGTCGAAGTCGAGGAAGACGCTTCGATGTGTTTTCTTCCATCCAACAGAATGCCAGTGATCAGAAACCCGCTCAGGACGAAGAAAAGAGTCACACCATGGGCGAAAGGAAAATTTTTCAGGAATGGATTGTCGAATTTCCACTGTACCCAATGAGCAACAAGCACCATTCCGATGGCAACCGTCCGGAGTCCGTCCAGTTGCAGCACGTGAGCGGAGGGGCGATTATTCATAGTTGCGTAAGTACGATGAACTCGCTCAGGAAGCCGATGGCGAACCCGGCATAAATTTCCGCTGGCCGGTGAGCCTCCAGCAGCAGTCGTGCAGTGCCCAACAGTCCCGCCAACAATACACTCATCACGATCGGTATTCTCATATCGATGATCAATAGCGTAGAGATACCGAACATGACACCGAGTACGCCTCCGATCCCGGTCATATGAATGCTCACCTTCCAACGAAGGCTAAGTGACGCAGCAACAAAAACCGAAGTTGCTGCCCCCAACAGCATCAGATTCGGGATACGGGGAAGTCGTAGTCGTTCAGCCAGCACGAATGCGAGCAGTTGGAATGCCATGGTGCAAGCAAAAGGAAGCAGTCGTTCTTCCCGCGTTTCCATTTCAAGCGAACGAATCTTACCGGCGCGTAACAGCAAATAGCTGCAGGTCACAGGCAGAACGAGGGTGAAAAGCAGTACGATCGTGTATAGTGCGATTTCCTCCAACGGCGAAGTGGTCGACTCGAAAAAGGTTCCATGATGGTACAATAGCCAGACGACGTAGGACGGCATCAGGATCGGATGGAAAAGATAGGAGAGGAACCTGGCGAATGCGCGGCTCATAGCTGTTTACGTAGACGGGCGACAGGTATGTCCAGCATTTCACGGTATTTCGCAACGGTGCGCCGGGCGATGTTGTATCCCTTCTCTTTCAATGTCTTGGTCAGGGCATCGTCCGTAAGCGGATGCCGTTTGTCTTCTGCCCCGATGCAGTCCAAAAGGATCTGTTTCACTTCTTTGCTCGAAACCTCCTCTCCGGAGTCGGTCTGGAGTCCTTCGGAAAAGAAACTCTTCAAAAGATAGGTGCCGAAGTGGGTCTGTACGTATTTGCTGTTGGCGACGCGGGAGACCGTCGAGATATCCATATTGACTTTCTCAGCGATGTCTCGCAAAACCATTTTCTTCAGCTTGCGCTGATCGCCCTCCAGGAAGAACTCGTATTGGTAATGCATGATGGCCCGCATGGTCTCTAACAAAGTGTGCTGACGTTGAAGGAGCGCATCGATGAACCATTTCGCTGTCTCACCAGTTCCGGGCTGGTGCTCTGGCCGCCAAATTGCCGCAGGCCCACAATTGTTTGTAGGCACTTTGAGTCCTTATAAAGCAACACCGTGGGCAGGTTTGCATCTGGGTAGTTGGGGATGGCTTCT
>JBJTRB010000155.1:0-4866 GCA_046075925.1 Bacteroidota bacterium
ACTTTGCCTTGCGTGCGCAAGAGATAGGATTTTTCCAGCGTCTTGAATCCGAAGAAGTCGTAACCGAAATCGCGGTCGTAGATGATACTGGAGTCGAGCAGATCGCGATTGTCCCAGATGATCTGGAACACATCGTCAGCAATCAACGGGGCGTTCTTTCCGGTATGCGGATCGACATACTCGTACAAGTCCTTCATCGTCTGGCTGAAGGACTTCTTGGTGTTCTTATGCAAGTTGCTGATTGCAATACGCGAGGCCAACAAGGCGTAATCCGGATGACGGGTGGTCAGCGAGGCCGCGGTTTCAGCGGCCAGGTTATCAAGCTGCGAGGAGGTGACACCATCGTAGATGCCCTCGATCACTTTCTGGGCTACCAGGAAAGTGTCGACGTGTTCTGAAAGGCCGTATGCCAGTTTCTGGATACGTGCGGTGACCTTGTCGAATCGGACGGCTTCTTTGCGGCCGTCCCTCTTGATGACGAACATACAGTGGGTTGTGTGAGGGGGTTGGTTGACTAAAGATAATCGTGGAAAAGCCGGAGGGGGCAGAAAACGGTTGAAAGTAGAAGGGACTTGTCAACCGTTTTCTGTTAATGCCCGATCCGATCAGAAGTCTTCGTCCAGCTTGAATACATTCTCTTCTTTCTGCTGACCGACGGCTGCCTTCTTGTATTCGCTGACGCGTTTTTCGAAGAAATTCGTCTTGCCCTGCAGGGAGATCATCTCCATGAAGTCGAACGGATTGGAGCTGTTATAGACTTTGTCATAACCAAGTGCGAGGAGGAGGCGGTCGGCGACGAACTCGATGTATTGGCACATCAGCTTGGAATTCATACCGATAAGGGAGACTGGCAGTGCGCTGGTCACGAATTCGTGCTCATAGCGTACCGCTTCAGTGATGATTTCATACACCCGGTCGCGCGAAAGCTTGTTTTCGAGCATACTGTAGAGCAGGCAGGCGAAGTCGCAATGCATGCCTTCGTCGCGGGAGATGAATTCATTGGAGGTGCTCAAGCCGGGCATAAGGCCGCGTTTCTTGAGCCAGAAGATGGAGCAGAAGGAGCCGGAAAAGAAAATGCCTTCTACGGCGGCAAAAGCCACCAGTCGTTCGGCAAAGGAGCCGTTCTGGATGAAGCGCATGGCCCAATCGGCCTTCTTGCCTACGGCCGGAACCGTATCGATGGCGCTGAGCAGGTAATTCTTCTCTTGCGGGTCTTTGATATAAGTGTCGATCAACAGGGAGTACATCTCGGAATGGATGTTTTCCATCATGATCTGGAAACCATAGAAGCAGCGGGCTTCGGGCAATTGCACTTCACGCATGAAGTTGACGGCCAGGTTCTCGTTCACGATACCGTCACTGGCAGCGAAAAACGCCAGCACGTGCTTGATGAAATGACGCTCGTCGTCGGTGAGACGTTCCCAGTCTTTCAGGTCGGCATGCAGGTCGACCTCTTCCGCCGTCCAGAAGCTCTGTTCGGATTTTTTGTACATCTCCCACAGTCGGGGGAATTTGATCGGGAAGAGAACGAAGCGGTCTTTGTTTTCCTCAAGTAAGATTTCTGCCATGGTACTGAAAGGTCTTTTCTGGTTGTTTTTGGTTTCTTGGTTGGGTTCAGGGGCGACGAATCCTCGCTCCAACGGTCACGTTTTTTTTGAAACGCTCGCCAGGAGTAGGCGGTAATCCCTGAAAATCTGGTACTTGGTCTTGGCGGAAAGATTGCCGTTGACCTGAACAAATTTTGTTCAAGCAGATTGAACCTGCAAGAGGGCGTCTCCTTTTTTATCGACAATTATGCACCACTACTGTTTACAATTCGCTCTTGCACGTCGAAAGCCGCGACAGTCAAGGGTTTGCGAGGGTTTGAACATTTTCTGTTGAAAATTTCCTGTTGCGTTCACATGTCTTTTTCGGGTGTTTCAACGGGTCTTAACAGGTGTGTAAACTCTATCGATTTGAGGCTCAAAAGTTGACGGCTTTTTCCACGGGTGTGGAAAAAAAACACTTGCAGATGCGCCTTGCAGCTTCAGCAGGAGTAACGGTTAAAAATGAGGCACTTGCAGGCTGCTTTCTACTGCCTTCAATGAACTATCTTTGGACCATGATCGCCATCGGGGAAACCCTTGTTTCGGAAGACGTTATCGAGAAAAAATTCGTTTGCGACCTAAATGCCTGTAAAGGAGCATGTTGTGTCAAAGGCGATTACGGTGCCCCCTTGGAGGTGGACGAGCTCGAAGTATTTGATACTATTTATTCCAAGGTAAAGCCCTACATGACCCCGGATGGAATCGCTGCGGTGGAGAAGCAGGGTCGGTATTTGAAATACGAAACCGGCGAGTGGGTGACTCCGCTCATCAAGGGAAGGGAATGCGCATACACCTATTTTGATGCGGATGGTACTGCTAAATGTGCGGTAGAGAAAGCGTACCTGGAAGGCGACATCGACTATAAGAAACCGATCAGTTGCCATTTGTATCCGATCCGTGTCAATGTACAGCGCAACAAGCTGGAGGCGGTCAATTACGATCGCTGGTCGATTTGCAAACCTGCCTGCAAGCTGGGCGAGCAACTGCAGGTGCCCGTCTATAAATTCCTGAAAGAACCGCTTGTCCGTAAGTACGGTAAGAAGTGGTATAGTGCGTTGGAGAAGGCGGCGAAGTTGTGGGAGGAGAAGGCGAAGTAGGGCTTCACCAGGGATTCCACCTAATCGTACCATTACTGAAGATCATTGCTCCAGCATTCTTGTTACTCCAGACCTCTTTTGTAGCCTCTACGAACTCGCTTTCTGAGCATCTGGATGGTTTCCTTGGCTAATTGAATTTAAGTGTACTGTCCTTTTTTAACCAGTACGGTTTTTAGGAGGGGTTAAAAAGCATATTGGGTAATAAATATGGTTTTCGTGGACGCGTTAGATTGCTTTGCATCTTGGGTAGATGTAGCAACTACTCCTTAAAAAATTTTAATCGTATTGATTTGAAAGTTCTGATAAGTAGCGGACCAGATTCGCTCCCGCTTCATCCGTAACAGCCAATCCATGATGGCCGGATGGTTCAGTGCCCAGCACCAACAAACTCAGGGTCATTCATAGAAATTCTCATGGTGGTGAAAATTGAACCCGTTCGTTGAGCGTGTCGAAACGAACGGCACAACCGGGCGCTTCGACAAGCTCAGCGCCCTGCATCGACAAGCTCAGCGCCCATATTCGATCAGCTCAGCGCCCTGTCCTCCGTTAAAAACTGAACCCCCAACCCCAACCCACCTCTGCTTCCAATCGTTAATTTTACACTCCACATTCATCAACCATGTCCACTACCGAAGACCTCTTCAAGAACATCATTTCCCACGCCAAGGAATACGGCTTCATCTTCCAGTCGAGCGAGATCTACGATGGACTCAGTGCCGTCTACGACTACGGACAGAACGGCGCGGAGCTGAAAAAGAACATCCGCGAGTACTGGTGGAAATCCATGGTGCAGGTGCACGAGAACATCGTAGGTATCGATGCCGCCATCTTCATGCATCCGACCACGTGGAAAGCATCCGGTCACGTCGATGCGTTCAACGATCCCCTCGTCGATAACAAGGATTCAAAAAAGCGCTACCGCGCCGATGTCCTCATCGAAGACCATGTCGCCAAGATCGAGGGGAAGATCAATAAGGAAGTCGAAAAGGCGCGCGGACGATTCGGCGACGCGTTCGATGAGGCCCAGTTCCGCTCCACCAACCCCCGCGTTCTGGAGAATCAACAGAAGATCGATGCCATCAACACGCGCTTCAAAGCCGCTCTCGAGGCGAACGACCTGAACGAAGTACGCCAGATCATCCTCGACCTGGAAATCGTCTGCCCCATCTCCGGTACCCGCAATTGGACTGAAGTACGTCAGTTCAACCTGATGTTCTCCACGCAGCTGGGCTCCGTCAGTGAGGAAGCTAGTACCATCTACCTACGACCGGAAACCGCACAGGGTATCTTCGTCAACTTCCTCAATGTGCAGAAGACCGGTCGAATGAAGATTCCGTTCGGTATCGCGCAGACCGGCAAAGCCTTCCGTAACGAGATCGTCGCCCGTCAGTTCATCTTCCGCATGCGTGAATTCGAACAGATGGAGATGCAGTTCTTCGTCAAACCGGGCACTGAAATGGAATGGTACGAGCATTGGAAAGCGACCCGGATGAAATGGCACCGCGCTCTCGGTTTCCCCGACGGAAAACACCGTTTTCACGATCACCTCAAACTGGCCCATTACGCGAATGCAGCCTGCGACATCGAATTCGAGTTCCCCTTCGGTTTCAAAGAACTGGAAGGCATTCACTCGCGTACCGATTTCGATCTGGGCAATCACGAGAAATTCTCCGGAAAGAAACTGCAGTATTTCGATCCTGAATTGAATCAGAACTACGTCCCTTACGTAGTGGAAACATCCATCGGCTTGGATCGCATGTTTCTTGCCGTGCTTTCTCAGTCCTATGTAGAGGAGAAACTGGAAGACGGCACCGATCGCGTGGTCTTGCGTATTCCTCCGATGTTAGCGCCGGTTAAAAGTGCGGTGCTTCCTCTTACGAAGAAGGATGGATTACCTGAGAAGGCCCGTGAGATCATGGACCGCCTGAAGTTCGACCACGTATGCATGTACGAGGAAAAGGACTCGATTGGAAAGCGTTATCGTCGAATGGATGCTATCGGAACCCCTTTGTGTATCACCGTCGATCATGAAACACTCGAAAACGGAACAGTCACCCTGCGTGATCGTGATACCATGCAGCAGGAGCGCGTTGCGATTGATCAGATCGACAGGATCGTAAACGACAAAGTGGACATGCGTAAAGCATTACGGTCACTTTGATCTGTACTCCTAAAAATAAAAA
>JBJTRB010000156.1:0-7174 GCA_046075925.1 Bacteroidota bacterium
CGAACCCGTCAAAGGCAACTCATCACGTGGAAGAAGGCTTTGATGGCCTTTTCACTGACTGCAACCATCGGTGGTGGTGCAACTTGGATGATGCTTCAATTCGGTCAGAGCGATGAAGCGACGGCTGCATCGTTAGCGAAAGAGAACATCGAAAAAGGATCGATGATGATCCGTTGGGAAGACGCTGTCAAGCATCCGGAAACCATCGGACTCCTTCAAGACCTGATTCAAACATCACTCGTGCCTGTAGAATGGATCAAATCGGAAGGCGCTAATAACACGATGGGTATTGATGGCTTCATCGTACGTCGTGATTACCTTTCTCCACTTGTACAATCGAAATTCGAGCAATGGTCGTCGACAGGATTGAAGATAACCCGACTTGAAAAAGATATCACGTGTACCAAAACACATACGCTGACCTGGTTCCCGACTTGGAAAATGGATTCCACCTCGGAGCAAAGGAATCAATGGATGAAAGTGATGGCCTCTACAGGGCTTCCTCCCTACACTGTCATCTGGAGCAACAGTGCTGATAGTACAAAGTGGGAGTTTCATCCATGTGCGCAATGGGCTGATGCTACTAAAGCGACCACAGCAGGACTGTTGAATGCTTTTTTGAAGCAAAGCATGCAAGCACCTTGGTCGGGCAAAATCATCGGAGCAGATGCCATGACCGCTGGAATGAAATCATCACTGAAAGTAGATCCTACTTGGGCAGTTTCCGGTTGGACTTTCCAATGGACCAGCTCCATCGGGGGAACGTTCGATCGGCCGATGTCGCTCGCAACCTCCTACCTGGCGCCGGTGCACTATCAAAACGACACGATCGACATCATTCGGATCCGCGCTACTTCGCCTGAAGGTTGGACCTCTTTTGCAGCATGGCCTGTCAAAATAACCCATGTAACATCAGGCCCTGTGGCTGTTTCTTCTTTCACGATCCACCCGAACAAGGGCGGTATCCTGTTGAAATGGTCGACTGCATCGGAGACCGACAACGACTTCTTCAGCGTCGAGCGATCAGAAGATGGCGTCAGCTGGAAACCGATCGGCCATCAACCCGGAGCGGGCAACAGCCAATCCATCAATCATTACCATTTTACAGATAACCAGCCTTTCCAAGGTCGCTCTTACTATCGACTGGGACAGACCAGTTTCAATGGAAACAAGTCGTACTACCAGATACTATCAATCGACAATTACGATGAGGTGGACGCATCCAACGTATTGCGCGTGGAAGACGCCGTTTTCGAAAGTTCACTCTCCTTCAGGATTGAATCCGTCCTGCCGGGGGAAGGTCAACTGCGCATATACTCTCCGAACGGGGAATTGAAGGCCTCCAAGAACTACCCGCTGGTAAAGGGAAAGCAAGTGCTCTTCTATGACCAGGACGGTTTGGACGGCGGCGTCTACATCGCCGTCTTCCAGGATAGCGAGGGAAAAGTCAGCTCGACGCGGATCGTCAAGATCTGATGCCGGCCCACATGGATTTCTAAACACGGTTTTTCAACCGTGTTTTTTTTTGACTTACCGCCACAGAATTGAATCTGTAAGGGGTGAAAACCGTAAATTTACCTTCTCATCCACTTCAGAACATTTTAAATGTCCTCTCCTATCAAAGTCACCTTCCCCGACCAGAAGGTCCGTGAGTATCCGGTCGGAACAACAGCCCATGAAATCGCCAAGAGCATCAGCGAAGGTCTTGCACGCAATGTCCTTGCTGCGAAAGTGAATGGCGAAGTTTGGGATGCATCCCGACCCATTCAGGAAGATGCCTCGTTGCAGTTGCTGACCTGGGACGATCGCGAAGGTAAATCAACCATGTGGCACTCCTCTGCTCACTTGATGGCTGAGGCACTGGAAGCGTTTTATCCGGGCGTCAAGTTCGGTATCGGTCCACCGATCGATAACGGATTTTACTACGACGTCGACCTTGGCGAACACACTATCTCTTCAGAGGATTTCAAGAAGATCGAGGACAAAATGCTAGAGTTGGCCAAGCAGTCCAACAAGTACGTTCGCAAGGAGGTTTCCAAGGCGGAAGCCATCAGTTATTTCGAGTCCAAGCAGGATCCCTACAAGCTGGATCTGCTAAAGGAACTTCAAGACGGGCAAATCACGTTCTATGAGCAGGGTAACTTCACCGACCTATGTCGCGGACCGCACATTCCGGATACCGGGTTCATCAAGGCGGTTAAGTTGACTAATATTTCAGGTGCTTACTGGAGAGGCGACGAAAAGAACAAGCAGCTCACGCGCATCTACGGGATCACCTTCCCCAAGAAGAGTCAACTGGACGAATACCTTACCATGCTGGAGGAAGCGAAGAAGCGCGACCACCGGAAGATCGGCAAGGAGATGGAGATTTTCACCTTCGACGATGACGTGGGTCCGGGCTTACCACTTTGGCTTCCCAACGGAGGAGTCCTGATCGAACAGCTCGAGGGTCTGGCCAAGCGCACCGAGCAGCAAGCCGGTTATCAGCGCGTGCGCACACCGCACATCGCAAAAGAATCCATGTACTTGACCAGCGGTCACCTGCCCTACTATCAGGACAGTATGTTCCCTCCGATGGAAATGGACGGAGAGAAATATTACCTGAAGGCGATGAATTGTCCGCATCACCATAAGATTTTCAAAGAGCTGAATCCGTCCTATCGTGATCTTCCGATCCGGCTGGCCGAGTACGGCACTTGTTACCGTTATGAGCAATCCGGAGAGTTGTTCGGGTTGATGCGCGTCCGTTCGCTTCAGATGAACGATGCGCACATTTATTGCACCAAGGAGCAGTTTGCCGATGAGTTCCGTGCAGTGAATGAGATGTATCTGAAATACTTCAAGATCTTCGGCATCGAGAAATACGTGATGCGTTTTTCCACCCACGACCCGAAGAAACTAGGAGTCAAGTATGTCGACAATCCGGTGCTTTGGAAAGAAACGGAAGACATGGTGCGTCAGGTACTGATCGATTCCAAGATTCCGTATGTGGAGGTGGCAGGTGAAGGTGCTTTTTACGGACCCAAAATCGACGTTCAGGTATGGAGCGCGATCGGACGGGAGTTCACGTTGGCGACCAACCAGGTCGACTTCGCTGTACCTGCTCGCTTCGGTTTGACCTACCGGAATTCTCAAAACCAGTTCGAGACCCCTATTTGCATTCATAGGGCACCCCTTGGCACCCATGAGCGCTTCATCGGCTTCCTGATCGAGCATTATGCTGGCAACTTCCCTATCTGGCTGACTCCCAAACAAGTGGCCATTTTGCCGATTTCGGATAAATACCTCGATTACACCAAAAAGCTTTTAGAATTGCTCAGAAATTCCGATATTCGCGGCCTCATCGACGACCGGGACGAAAAAATCGGAAGAAAGATCAGGGACGCTGAAATTCAGAAGGTTCCGTTCATGTTGGTAGTCGGAGAGAAAGAAGCAGCTGAAAACCTGGTTTCCGTGCGCAGGCATGGAGCTGGCGACCAAGGAAGCAAGCCTATTCATGAGTTCATTCAACTCGTTCATAGCGAGATAAATGAGCTTCTCGATTTGAAGTAAATTAACTCTAAAAACAGGAGGAACTATCGCAACTTCTCAAAACAGGCCGCCTATGGGCAGACCTTTCTTCCGCGGACCGCGTCCGATGAAGAAAGAGCCTGAGCATAAGATCAACGAGTTTGTCAGGGCAGCTCAGGTACGTCTTGTCGGTGAAAACGTCACACCGAATGTCTACTCTCGCGAAGAAGCGTTGAAGTTGGCACAGGACCAGGGACTGGATCTCGTCGAAATCGTACCCAACGCCGATCCGCCTGTGTGTCGTATCATCGAATACCAGAAATTCCTCTACGACAAGAAGAAAAAGGAAAAAGAACTCAAATCGAAGCAGGTCAAGCAGCTTGTCAAGGAAATCCGTTTCGGTCCTAACACGGATGAACACGACTTCAATTTCAAAGTCAAGCATGCCATGAACTTCCTCGATGAGGGCCATAAAGTCAAGGCTTACGTCCATTTCCGCGGTAGGGCAATCGCCTACCGTGAACGCGGAGAGGTCATCCTCCTCAAGTTCGCGCAAGCACTTGAGGAATATGGCAAGGTGGAACTGATGCCGAAGCTGGAGGGCAACAGGATGTTCCTTCACCTGGCACCACTACCCAACAAGAAAAAGAAATAACCAATCCTTCAATATCCATCAACATGCCGAAACAAAAGACCAACTCAAGCGCCAAGAAGCGCTTCAAGGTGACCGGCACGGGCAAGATCAAACGTAAGCATGCTTACAAAAGCCACATTCTTACGAAGAAGGAGACCAAGCGCAAGCGTAATCTTACGCATGCAGGTCTCGTCTCTTCTGCAGACATGGGCCGCGTGAAAGACATGCTCGTATTGGGCTGATCCGTTCCTCAAACCTTAAAAAATTCATTAACCAGACAAAGAGCCTAAAGATCCCGTAATCGGGACGCTCCCGTCAAAAACCGAAACAAAATGCCACGTTCAGTAAATCACGTTGCCTCCAAGGCCCGCCGTAAGAAGGTCTTGCAACTCGCCAAAGGTTACTTCGGAGCGAGAGGTAATGTTTGGACCGTTGCCAAAAACACGGTCGAAAAAGGACTTCAGTACGCTTACCGTGATCGCCGTACCAAAAAGCGCGAGTTCCGCGCTCTCTGGATCCAGCGTATCAATGCCGGTGCCCGCGAACATGGAATGTCCTACTCCGAACTCATGGGTAAGATTCACGCAAAAGGACTCGGTCTTAACCGCAAGTCACTTGCCGATCTGGCCATGCACCATCCTGCTGCCTTCAAGGCCGTAGTCGATCAGGTGAAATAAAGTTCCCCTTCCGAAAAACACAAAAGTCCCGGTATCCCCGGGACTTTTTCATGTTGGATAAAGGATGCTTTTCACTTTTCACTTTTCACTTTGAACTTTGAACTTTGAACTTTGAACTTTGAACTTCTTACATCATCTCCTTCAATTGCTGCTTTGCCAACTTATAAGTAGGAAACAGTCCCAACGCCTTCATGAAATCTTTTTTCGTCGCTTCCTTTTGTCCCATCAGCTTGTAAGCCATTCCACGATTATAATACGCTTCAACATATTCAGGTGATATACGGATCGCATCTGTAAAATGCGTTACAGCTCCTGCGGGGTCGTTTTGCAAAACCAGTCGGATATAGCCCAGATTGAAATGCGCATCGGCATATTGCGGATCCAACTTGATGATGGCCTGGTAGTCTGAAATCGCAGGCTCCAGTCTGCCCAGATTCTGAAGCAATAGTCCACGGTCGTACAGTGCTTCCGTGCTGGATGGGCGAAGCCGCAACGCATTGTTGTAATACTGCAGAGCCAGCGGGTTGCGCCGCTCAGCAACCAGATTGCCCAGCTGGATATACGCATCATAATTCTCAGGATCCATTTCCACCACCGTCTGAAAACTGGAAATCGCTTTACCGGTATCGCGCGTCTCCTTGTAGACGAATCCCTTGATGAAATAAGCCTTGGCTTTCCGCTCGTCCAGGCGAAGAGCATCGTTCGCATATTTGATGGCATCGGGGTATGCCTTCAAGTACAAATTCAATTCGGCGAATTTGAGATTCGCTTCGATGTCATCCGGATCAAGTTCAAGAGAGCGCTTGAAGGCGACGACCGATTCCTGAACGCGGCGGGCACGGAAGGCCAGATCCGCCAGCAACTGGTAATAATCCGGATTCAGCGAGTCGCGCAATACGGCCGACTTCATATCCTCGGTGGCCGCATCGAACTGGCCGCGCTTCATTTGAATCAATGCCCGCTGATGGAACAAGGAAGCGTTAGCCGAATCCTTCGAAATCGCCTCATTGATCCGCTTGAGAATCAACTCAGGGCGGGTAGAGTCGATCGGGGTTTCCGTAGTTACAGCCTCGTTCTGCTTGCGATCGACACAAGAAAAAAGAAGACTGATGAAGAATAAGCAAGTGAAGCTCCGTTGTACGCGCATAAAAAAGCCGCAAACATATCTGCTTGCGGCCTGAAAATTAGCTTTTCTTTCTGAGATGGAGGAATCACTCCTCTATCTTGGGACTGTCTGTCAGCGAAGCGCGGATTTTTGATTCCAGCTCTTCTGCAAGCTCAGGGTTGTCTAGCAGCAGTTGCTTGACAGAATCCCGGCCTTGTGCCAGCTTGGTGTCACCGTAGCTGAACCAGGAACCCGCTTTCTTGATGATGCCCCTGTCAACACCCAGGTCGACGATTTCGCCCATCTTGGAGATACCCTCTCCGTACAGGATATCGAATTCAGCGATACGGAATGGAGGAGCCAGTTTGTTCTTGACGATCTTCACCTTGGTCCTGTTACCTACTACGTTCTCACCGTCCTTGATCTGACCGATTCGGCGAATATCCAAACGGACAGATGAATAGAACTTCAGGGCATTACCACCGGTGGTTGTTTCGGGGTTGCCGAACATCACGCCGATTTTTTCCCGAAGCTGGTTGATGAAAATACAGCAGCATCCGGTACGACTGATGGTTGCGGTCAGTTTGCGCAATGCCTGCGACATGAGGCGTGCCTGTAGACCTACTTTACTTTCGCCCATCTCCCCTTCTATCTCACTCTTGGGTGTCAATGCAGCGACCGAGTCGATCACGATGATATCGATAGCACCAGAACGGATCAGATTGTCGGCGATTTCCAACGCTTGCTCACCATTATCAGGCTGAGAAATCAACAAGTCCTCCAGGTTCACACCCAGCTTCTGAGCATAGATGCGGTCGAAGGCATGTTCCGCATCGATGAATGCTGCGATTCCACCGTTACGTTGTGCGTTGGCGATGGTGTGGATAGCCAGGGTGGTTTTACCGGAGGATTCCGGTCCATAGATTTCGACTACACGACCTTTGGGAAGACCTCCGATTCCAAGTGCACTGTCCAGGGTGATGGAACCGGTCGAGATGACCTCCACTTGTTCGACGGCCTCGTCGTCTAATTTCATGATGGTTCCTTTGCCATACGTCTTCTCGATCTTGTCGATCGTCAATTGAAGGGCTTTCAATTTCTCCTTCACGTTCTCTTTTACTTCAGCTGTTGCCATGGTTTTGGTTGTTTATGATTGTTTGGATTGTTAGCGAATCAACTCTGCAAATATACGTTGTTTGTATTACGATCATCCAAGTTGGTTGCAAAACAATCAAAATAGTTTTCAAC
>JBJTRB010000157.1:0-2980 GCA_046075925.1 Bacteroidota bacterium
GCTATTTCTTCCACACGACGATCGGTGTCGATGAAATTCCATCCTAACGTTGCGGAGAGCCGATGACCGATGGTCGACTTTCCACTTCCCATGAAACCAATCAACCAGAGGATCATAGTGCTTCTGTTGGACTCATTTTAAGCAAGCGGCGCATGACCGGTCCTGCAAGGATGCTGGTCACCAAGGCCATGATGATCAAAGCGACGAATAGCTGATTACCGATAATCCCTGCTTTGAATGCCAGCGTACTTAAAACGATCTCCATGGCACCGCGGGCGTTCATGCCAAATCCAACTACGGAAGCGGAACGAAAATCAAGTCCTCCCATGTACGCCCCAAGTGTGGCTCCGACCAATTTCCCGAATGTTGCCAGCAAGAGCACAATGAGTACGAGTTGCAGATTGAAATTATCCACCATGTTGATGTAAAGTCCGATACTGACGAAGAACAGCGGCGCGAAGATGTTCGTGATGAACTGATGGATGATTTCACGCGCCTTTTCCTTCAACTCGACACAATCACCCAAAGCGATGCCCATAATGAAACCACCCAGGATGGAATGGATGCCGATCGCTTCGGTGAAGGCTGCGCAGAAAAAACAGAGTCCGAGAGAAACCGACAATATTCCACCAGGCCAAGAGAGCTTGTTTTGCATCCATGGGACCAGTTGCGAAAGGACTTTTCGTCCGATGGTAAGCATGAACAGCCCGAAGCCGATCACATAGAAAATGGTCCAGCCGATATCGGTACCCACTCCCCTGTTCTCCATCATGGCGAGCACGACGGAAAACACGAGCCATCCCAATAGGTCATTGAACATGGCAGAGGCGATGATGAGCATGCCGATTTTGGTCCGATAGATACCCAGATCCATCAGGATCCTGGCTATCACCGGTAAGGCTGAAATTGAAAGCGCAGTTCCGAAAAAGAGAGAGAAGATCAACAGTGATCCTTTACCATCCCAATGCAAGAGCGCGGGAAAATGCCAGGTTATCCAAAATCCCAACATGAATGGAAGTACCATCGACGTGATACTTGTGAAAGTGGCCAATCTGCCTTGTCGCAAAACAACAGGCAATTGGACTTCCATACCTGCTACGAAAAGCAGGAGCACCACTGAAAGTTTGAATATGGCATCAAGAGCAAGCGCAACGGGACCCTCTTGAGGAAATAACTGAATCGAAAGGTCGGGGATGACACGTCCAAGTAACGTCGGTCCCAGCAAGATGCCTACGATGATCTCACCGATGAGCACAGGCAATCCGATCTTTCTTCCGAATTCCGACAATACCCTTGAGAAGAGCAATAGGACACTGATCGATAACAACAGGACAACCAGATCGTAGTGAGAAAGCTGCGACATGGGATCACTGCTCGATAGCGCCGAATCGGGAGTGGACGACAAGCAGGTTGCAAGGGAGTTCGGACAACAAGTGCTCGATGTCGTGAATGAAAATACGATCAAAAATACTGAGCGAATGGTCGGGCGAATTCACAACAAGCAGGTCGACCTGCTCGGTGCGGGCGAATTGTCCGATGGAGTGACCGCTGCGTCCGGACACCGAAACGAATTGAAGTGAGGAAGCGTGTGCTTCCAATTTATCGCGAAGCTGACGCTGCCGGACTTGCACTTCCGCGGCCATGCTTTTACGAAGTAATTCCAGCTCGTAATCAGCAACGTCTTCGGATATACTCATAGCCATGGCAGGCACATCCACTTCGTTGACCACTACTACCTCCGGCGCCATGTCCTTATCTGCTAAATAAAGTGCCGTGTTCACCGTGAAGGGAGTCTTGATATGATCGTGACCATTCACTGCGATTTTCTTGAAAGGACCGGCGTGCTCTTGAGGATCTGTTAAAAGCAACACGGAGCATTTCGCTTTCCTGGCCACATCCCGGGAAACGGTGCCGAGGTAATAGGCGACTCTGTTCTGTCTGCTCCATGCTCCCATGACAAGCAAGTCGACCACCTGCTGCTTGCAGACACGAAGGATGGATTCTGTCACATCTCCTTGTTCCCAAAAAACCTTGGCATTGAAGTCATTGAATCCGTATTGATTGAGGGACGATGAAAGCAAACGCTGCTTTTCGGAAGTCTTCTTACCGACGTGGATGAAAACGACTTTAGCGTCGTATTGCTGCTGCATACGACGGACAGCCTTCACCAGAGCCTCCAAGCGAGGAGTGAAACCAACGGCCAAAGCGATGGTTTCGAAAGGATAAGGAGATTTGCCTTTGATCATGAACGCTTCGATTTCAGTTGCGCATTCAAGATGGAAAAATCCGTGGAATTCGACCTCTGGAATCGAATGTATTTTTCAACACGGCCTTAAAAAGCGGAAAAACGCAAGGTCAATCAATAAACCTGATGCTTCACCTTTCGCAACCGGATATTCAACAGCTCCACTACCAGTGAAAATGCCATCGCGAAATAGACGTATGACTTATCGAAATGCAGATGACAACCTTCGAGCATCAAAAGCAATCCGATTACCACAAGGAAAGCAAGAGCAAGCATCTTGATCGTAGGGTATTTGTTGATGAAATCGCTGACATAAGGCGCGAACAAGATCATCACCACCATGGAAATGATGACTGCGGTGATCATGACAGTGACGTCGTTACTGAGTCCGACAGCAGTAAGAATCGAATCGAAGGAAAATACGATATCGATCAAGGTGATCTGAAGGATGGCCTTGGCAACCGTCATGCGAGGCTCGTGCGGCTTGGGCTTGCCATCCGGCAGGACTTCAGGGCCGCGTAGTTTCTCGTAGATCTCGCGCAACGTTTTGATGAGAAGAAAAACTCCACCTGCAAAAAGGATGAGATCGCGGCCACTTGGCTGTACAGTTCCAACTACAAAAAGCGGCTCAGTTAGATGGGTAAGCCATGAAATACTCATCAATAAAATGATCCGGAAGACCATCGCTAACATGAGTCCGATCACTCTGGACCGTTGCTGTTGCGCTTTGGGGAG
>JBJTRB010000158.1:0-7745 GCA_046075925.1 Bacteroidota bacterium
GCAGGCATGTATGCCAAGTCGATTTCTCTGGGTAGTCGTTATCAATCACAGTCTAGGAACCCGAACGGCGTTCTGTCCAAATACTTAGGTGAATCGGAGTATAAAGAGGGCTCATTCAAATCAGCGGAAAGCAATCTTCAAGAAGCGCTAAGGGTCATTCCGGAGGACTATGAAGCGACAATAACGCTTGCCAAAGTGCTGCTTTTACGTGGAGATCCCGAGCGGGCTGGAAAATTAGCCGATCAGGCCATCATTCTTTGTTCAGGTTGCGGTCAAGCGATACTTTGGTCTTGTATTGCTGGAATACAGCAGCACAGTTCTGAATCGCTCGATCGGCATACTGAGCGACTTTTTTCTCTTATAAATAAGGATTCTTTGCTTTCAAATGCAGAGTCACTCTCTTGGTTAGCCTATGGTTACTTGGTAGGCGAAAAGGGTGCGGCAAAGTACTCGTCCTTTTTGAAGCGTGCTCAGATAATTTCTCCCAATAATCCTGTAGTCTTGTTTGTTCAAGCAAGTGCTATCGCGAACGCTACTAATGACGCGAACCTTTCCATGGACTTGTTGGCTAAATCATTTGCCAATGGTTTCCATTACTACGAATTATTGGATACGGACCCTAACCTGAAACAATTCCGTAACGAACAAGCCTATCGAGAATTGCGGCAGAAATATGTGCGTTAGTCGACGGATCAGTATCGTTGGATGGAGCAACTGAGTCCTTTCGAGGCCATTTCATTTTTGATTCTTTGAGCTTCGAACAAGGTCACGTTGAATCCGGCGCACAACAGATAGTATTGATCGTTGTCGCCAAGGAAGGTTCCCGGAGTCACTACTGATAATCTGATGCCTCTCGATGCAAAAGTCCTTTGCGCATCTTCAGCATCGTTCTGATTGGAATAACTCTGTACCAGGACATAATAGGCATATCCGCTCTCGGCTGATCCATTCTCTGAAGGAGCTTCTTCCGCGGCAGCCTGCTCCGCATCCTCCTCCTCTCTGATGCGCTGTCTTTCCATCTCCATGAGCACATCGTCAGCTGATTGTTCAGCAGGACTGGCTGTGTCGGTTGCAGGAGCAGCGGCTTCCATGTTTTCTGAAAGCGGCGATGCAGCCTCTGCTGCAGGTAATTCAACTTCCGAAGCTTTTGAAGAATGATTCAAGTTGTTTTCAAGGGATTTCAGACGCTCATCTCCATAGGCTTTTTCCAGACGCTCCTGAATGCCTCTTTCGTAATCGACGAAACTGACGGGCATCGGAAACCACTGTTTAATGAGGGATGCACGGTCCTTGATTCCGGTTTTGACAGTACCGATCCTTTCTTGCATACCGCTGACAACTGGTGAATCCGCCAGTTTACGCAATGAGGTACCCGTGGCCAGATGAAGCAGGTTGCTGGCAAGCCACAGTAGTGCTACCAGGGTGAAAGGGCTGAGAAGTAATCCAAGTAGCGGTTGATTAGGATTACGGGAATTGGCTTCTTTGAAAAGCGCAGTGATTTTCCAGTCATCCTGATCGGCATCCTCGTGATAGATCGTGTAATTCATATTAGCGAACAGTCCTGGAATGAAACCGAATACAAGTGCAGCAATGGCGCAAACTAAAATACCCAGCAGCAGGTATCCGATGGCGAATATCAGGTTCCGTGCAGAGGCGGAACTGGAGAGTCGCTCGTTTTTCAAGGTGATGCTGTCACGCAGTCTGGTCAAGCGAGCGGCCATTTCTTCCAGATAAGCGATGTGATCGCTTTCCTGTTCGATTGCTGCTTCCAATTCCTTTATGCGAGGACATTTGTCTGCCACATATTCCTGAGCTGGTTTTTCAGCAACTCTTTCTTCTGGAGCGATCATTGGTGGCGGGCAGTAAGTTCCGGCGCAGAGTTTTTTCTGGTCCTCCAATTCTTTTTCAAGACGGTCTTTTTCTTGGCGCGCGCCATTCAGAGTGGCCTTCAATTTGTCGTTCAGTTGACCTGCGTGGTCGATGTCGTTATCGCAAGTCGCGGCGACCTGTTGAGTGAACTCTGCCGCAGCTTGGTGGCTTACTGCCGGATCGGTTCCGACCATGCGGTTGCCGGTCGAATCGTACACTTGGTAAGCTTTGTAGACAGCGGCTACAGGTAATGTTCCTACAGGTCCTCCATACGGCTCAAGAGCGGATTGAAGGGAGTTCCTGACCAACTCCAAATCGCTAATGGCCAGATCTTCCTTTTGATATTCGCCATAAGCAGCTACCAACGAATCCATTTGCTGGTCGGATGTTTTTTTAGGGTCGATCCACTCTTCGAATGCCGGCTCAATGATTTGCAATGAACTCCTTCTCGATTCGATGTTCCTGTCAAGTTCCCTTATGCCCGTGGTGCTTGCAAGCTTCACCGATCCGGTGATGAGCAGGGAGGGCAGCAGTGACAAAAGGAAAGCGGGGATGCTGATTGCCAGCGCACCGAAAATATATTGCGGCCATTTGTTTTTCAGGTGATGAAGCAGGGACGTGGAAAGTGTACGGAGGTCCGTAGCGGAATAGAAAAGATGTTGAGGAAGAACGCTGAGCAGGAATAGTACGATGATGCAATTGAAAACGAGCAGTCCGGAGAGGAGGATGGATCCGCCGGCGAATAACGCCGTGAATACAGGAGCAAGAAATGTCTTGGATGCGATCAAGTACAGTACATATTGCAGCGCAAGGATTCCCAGTGCGGTTCCGATGAACAACAACAGGTAGAGCGGCGTCTTGCTATTGTCCGATTCGCCATACTTTTCGGCGTGACGGATGGAAGCAATGCGTGAAAGGGTCCAGGCAAGGGGCAGCATGGAGGCTACAGTGAAGAAGTACCGAACGGCTTCGTTCAGACCCCACTGAAGCACCAGGTATCGACCAAGGAAATAAGCAGCTCCTGACAGGAAAATCCCCGTAGCTCCTAGGCGGTAGGTTCTGCGTGACCAGGTCGGTTTGATTTGTTCAAATGCCATCCGCACAATGCGCCAAGGCCACAGGACCAGGTAGTGGAGCAACAGCCTTACCACCAGCCATACTCCATCAACTACGAGGTTTTGGAAAAGCCACACTCCCCAGCTGAGTAGTCCGCTGAAAAGCCAGATTACAAGAACGATTTGATTGTAGATGAAAACCAAGGGAGTGGTAATCACCTGCAACAGTTCCCAAAATCTTCCTTTCTCCTTCGACTTCTTGAAGTACTCGCTTAAGTCGATTAAACCTGCTGGAGCTTTTCCGCTCCAATTCATGTAAATGTGACTGATGATGACAAGGGCTAAAATAACCAACGTGATTGCCATGGCGGTGTGGTTTTATGGTTTGTATGTAAAAACTATCAATGAATCGTCAAATCAAGGAAAAAGGACGTTCAATGCAAAGGAATTTCAAAAGGTATTACCATGAAAATATCCTCAAAGCGTTAAGTTATCAGGAGGGAAAGGAATTACGTATCGAAAAAGCGGTCCCATCAGGATTCGAACCTGAATCTCAAGCTCCGGAGGCTCGCATACTATCCATTGTACTATGGGACCGGGGGCGGCAAAGGTAGAAAATGAAAAGCAAAAAGCGGGCTCGATCGATTCGGATCGCCATGATTGATTATCATTGTAAATACATAAAAAACAGTATGTTGAGACTTAGAGGATGGTTAGCTTTTGCTGCCTTGGCACTTCCTGCAATGGCCAGCTCCCAATCACTTTACTTTCCGCCACTGACCGGTTCCCAGTGGGATACGGTATCCACGCAGTCTTTAGGCTGGTGCAGGCCACCGCTGGATTCGTTACTCGATTACCTTGGGCAAAACAATACCAAGGCGTTCATCCTGCTAAAAGACGGCAAGATCGCACTTGAACGATACTACGGTACTTTCACCGTCGATAGTGCGTGGTATTGGGCTTCCGCTGGAAAAGGGCTGACAGCCTTCCTTACAGGTATAGCAAAGCAAGAGGGGCTCATCGACTTGAATGATTCCACCTCCAAGTACCTGGGGACTGGATGGACCAGCTGCACGGCTCAACAGGAGGGGCGGATAAAAGTCATCCATCAACTTACCATGACAACCGGCTTGGACGACGGAGTCGCAGACGTGTATTGTACCGACGATACTTGCTTGCGATATCTGGCGGATCCTGGTACTCGTTGGGCCTATCACAATGGTCCTTATACCTTGCTAGACGGTGTACTTCAGACGGCCACCGGTCGCACGATCAATCAGTACTTCAATCAGAAAGTGAGCGTATTCACCGGGATCACCGGCGCCTATTTTCCCAGTGGATACAATAACGTTTTCGTGAGTAAGCCGCGAAGCATGGCTCGCTTCGGTTTGCTGATGCTGAACCGTGGTATTTGGAACAACACAACGGTACTATCAGATACGACCTACTTCCGTTCCATGATCAATACCTCGCAGCAGTTGAACCGATCCTACGGTTACCTCTGGTGGCTCAATGGAAAAAGTTCTTTCATGGTGCCCTACAGCCAATTCGTTTTCGGCGGCTCCTGGAGTCCGAATGCTCCACCCGATATGTACGCGGCTTTGGGCAAGAACAGTCAGCTGCTCAATGTCGTACCTTCCATGAATCTGGTGTTCGTTCGTATGGGAGAGGATGCGCTTACAGCAGATGTCTCCTTTTTGCTTAACGATACGATCTGGCAGTACCTGAATCGTGCATTTTGTACTCCCACAGGGATTCATGAAGATGATCTCTTGCAGCAACTCACCTTGTGCGACGGATCAAGCGAGGAGTTGTTGGTGTTGAATGGACCATGTCCGGGCCTGTTGAATGTCCGGATGTATGATCTTACAGGTAGATTGTTGTTGGACTGCCAAGCCGACCGGCTTCCGATGTTCATCGATAACTCAAAACTTGGAAAAGGCCTGATCATCTTGCAGGTCTCTGATGGTTTTCGTCAAAGCGTCCGCAAATTCATGATCGATTGATCGTTTGATCAATCACTCTGGCAGAAAGGTCAGCACGTCGTGACATGTACGCTTGATTTCCTCCATGTCCATCGATTCTTTTCTGAATCGTCCTTCTGCATACATTTCGGATTGGTCATCGTAATGCCGACTCATCGCATTGCCTGATTGACCGGATGGAAGTACATTGATCGCATTCGACGGGTCTGAAAAGTCGACGCAGCGGCGCATGGAAGGTCCGAACAGGACTTTCACAGGAAACTTGTCCGTTAGCAGGAAAGATTGATTGTCGATCGTTTCCATCCCTCCGTCCGTTGGGATTGGTCCGACATTGAAGAAGCGATCGAACGGCTTCATTTTTCCGATCGGATGAACGAACTCCAGCATGTGCATTTTGTTCCAAGTCCAATTTCGGCTGTCCGAGGAGAATTGCCTGCTCAGTTCATTTATCGTCTCTTTGAAAGCCTTGGTAACGATGGTCGATCTGTTCTCGAGGATGGTTGTAGTGGATACATCGTCCCACCAAGCAGAACTGTCGTTGAGCAACAACGGCAACGTGGAGTACTTGACCGTGTGCGTCTTCAGGAAGGCATCGAAGTCCTTTTCGCCGATCTCATCGACCATGGCCATACGTAAAGTCTTGTACAACCACATGTAATAAATCACCGGTGCACGATCCTCGCCCAGGTGTCGCCCATCCCATTTTTTCAATAGCTCCGCGGCCTCTTTGGAAGCACCTTCAGCAGAAAGGGTGGATGGCTCGGTACAGTTCAACAACTGGCTGGTTACTTTGACAAGATAGGGGTTGGTGACATCCAAGGAGATCCGTTTCAGGTCGGCGGAGTCCAACAACTCTTTCTCTTCCAGCAACGTCTTCAAACGTCGTGCACGTTCATCGGTGAGGTAGTAACCGGCATGAAACACACCGTTGAAAGTGTCGGGCTGATGGTTGCACGAAAAAACATATCCCTCTGGAGGATTTTCGGAGTAAGGGTTGTCGGTAAATGGATGGAATCCCTGCCATTCATTCGTGGAATCGCTTCCATCCAGCAACAAGGATGGTGAACTTTTCGGATTCCTTTTGACAAAACGCGCGGCTGTATACCATGCAATGTTTCCTTCGACGTCAGCATAGGCGACATTCAGTCCGGGAGAAGTGATTTCAGCGACATAGGCTCTGAACTGTGAAAGATCTTTGGAGCGATCAAGGCCATACGTGACTTCGAACAGGTTGGAAGGGAAATGCAGCATCGTCCAGCTAACCGATACCGGTGCAGAGGTGTATCCTGAAAAATCACTCATCACATCGCTGCAAACAGGTCCGTGTGAAGAGCTGCGGCAGAGGATTTTCACGTCAGCACTGTCCTTCACCTTGATGATTTCTTCGCGGAAGCGTAAGCGTTCTTCTTTCCCTTTTACAAGAATGACATTTGTATCGATACCGGCTAATTTCTCCTGGAAGAAATCGACATCGTCGTTTTCCAGCATTGTCACGCCCCAGGCGAAGCGCTTTGAGTGACCCAGCGGTGCGAAGGGGAATCCGGCGAGATAGCTGCCGTAAAAATCGAATCCAGGACAACTAAGATGCGCTTCGAACCAGACGCCAGGCTGCTGATGCCCGATGTGCGTGTCGTTCTCCAGCAAAGCTTTACCTGACTTCGACTTTTTGGGAGCGATGGCGAACGTGTTGCTGCCGGTCCAGATCCGTACAGGCATTTTCTCTACGATGGAGGCAAAAGGTGGCAACGATTTTTGAAATGCTGAAACCGTATCTGGATGATTCCTGGTGCGAAGTTGATCGGTCGTATAACCGAGCACGAGGTCCTTCAACTTGTCTTGACCGGCGACTTTTCCGATGCGACTGATCAGCGGATCGGTGCGGAAACCCATCTGGAAATTGAAAGACATGTAATCGATGATCAGGAACAGGTCGCGAAGTGCATATTTCTCTTTCGGTATCCCGATGAGTCGGAATTCGACCGGCGTCTTTCCTGATTCGATGAATTGATTGATCCCGTCAAGGTAGGCTTGAACGGTTTCATGACAAGCCGTACCGCGTTGTCTTTCGAATAAGGCGACCGATGAGTCGGCGTGGGCATTGACGTCCAACATCCTGAAGAAACGATCCACATCGATCATGGAGCTTCCCAATACTTCGGAAAGTCTTCCGCTGCTGACCCGTCGTATCATCTCCATCTGGAAAAGGCGCTCTTGCGCCACCAGGTAGCCGAAGGCACGGTAGATGTCCTTTTCATTCGCTCCGCTGATGTGAGGCACGCCGTATGCGTCATGATAGACGGTTACAGGAGCTTGCAGTCCGCGCAAGCGTAATTCGCCATCGTAGACGGGTTTGGTAGACTGGAGGTAGAGGAAAAGAAATAATGCGACTGTTGCTACGAGTATCAGCGCGATAAGCGCTGCTTTGCGGAGGATACGCATGTCTGAAGCGGATTTTGTGCTGTAGTGACCGATCAGCAGGGTTGAAAGAAACAAAGCGGGTGAACAGTGTATTACTGCTCACCCGCTCTGCTCGTTTGCACTCGATTCGGTAGCGGGGGCAGGACTCGAACCTACGACCTTTGGGTTATGAGCCCAACGAGCTACCAACTGCTCCACCCCGCACTGTTTTGGACTGCAAACATACAATTTGTTCCTTTACAGGGAAGATTTAACGTAAAAAAAACTGCGATGAGCCATAGGGCTGGATTTGTGAGTATTATCGGTCGTCCGAATGTCGGTAAGTCCACGTTGATGAACCGCTTCATCGGCGAAAACCTCTCCATTGTAACTCCCAAGGCTCAGACCACCCGCCACCGGATCAAAGGGATTTTGAACG
>JBJTRB010000159.1:0-5011 GCA_046075925.1 Bacteroidota bacterium
CTCAAACCGTCATAGTTTACACTGCAACCCCTGCACCCCCTGCAACAACTACGACAACGACAACTGTTCAGCAGACCCAGACCTCGACATCCACAACGGGTGGAATGGGTAACGACAATGTAAACATCAACATGGGCATCAATGTAGGTGGCGAGGGCGGTTCTATCAGCATCAATGCAAGCGGAACAGGAATGGGAATGAATGTTGACGCGTATGAAACTTCGGGGGCAGTGACTACGACAACAACGACCACCACTACCACGCACTCCACCACCAACAATCCTGCACCATCAAGGCCCGCAGAAGTCGTTTATGTGACCGGATATAGCGGACCGATCGGATGTCCCGTACCCATGAGTCAGAGTGAATTCAACTCATTCAAGGAGAGCATACGGTCAAAAGATTTCGAAGACACCAAACTGAAAATCTCTAAACAGGTCATTCAGAGCAATTGTCTCACATCGCAGCAAGTCAAAGAAACGATGGAGCTCTTCGATTTCGAAGCGACCCGCCTGGACTTGGCCAAGTTCGCGTACGGTCATACCTATGATACCGCAAACTACTATAAAGTCAATGATGCATTTGAATTCGAAAGTTCTGTCGATGACCTGAACCGTGCCATTGGCAATTGATTGAGAGATAATAAACAAAAAGGGGATGTCCATAAAAGACATCCCCTTTTTCATTGATTTGTAGTTGGTGATCAGTTCGCTGCTTTACGGAACAAGTAGCGGGTGAGGTAGATCCCCCCGCTCTGCTTGTCAGAAGGGCTTTGAACACCTGTCGTGACTTGAAAAAGCTCCCATCCGTCTCGCGTATACTCGTTGATCTTATCGACGATCAACTTATCGTTGTTGGAGATGTTTCCGAAGTTGATACCGACCATGCTGTAGAAATTGAGCAGATCCTTCTCGACAGTCGTACCGTTTTCATCGGTTGTCACGATACGGGAACGTCCGAGTCCGCCAGGAACGATCGACTCGACGGTTGAGAATTGCTTGTAGCGGAATTCCGCAGCAACCGTGGAAGAACGGAATGAGAACAGGGAAAAAACCGATCCCGCAATCAAAAGTCCAGCGAAGAGATAAGAGAGTTCTTTTTTCATAGTTTGGATTGTTTAGTTATTAATTTTACGGCACTAAAATAATCAGAACAATCCATACCAATATTCCAGACCCATGAAATACAGCGCCAGCCTGCTAATCGCACTATCCATCCTGACTTTTACCAGTACGAAAACCCATGGCCAGGACATGAGGCTCATCCTTCAAACTGTGGAAGTGAAAGTGAAGGAAGTCACTGGCAATGGCATTACTGGTGATTACCGGATCCGTGGAGGCAAATACAGCGATTGGTGCACCCTCTATGATACCGATACTTTACGCATACGTGCTCAGTATAAATTGACGGCAAACAACAGCGGTCGGAGCCAGATCAAAGACTCGTCCGTCAAACTATCCATCGACTACTCGGTCGATTTCAAGGGGCGCAACGAGGGCAGGAAGGTGGAAAAAATGTTCTATTTGGATGAAGAGCGGGCATTCAAAGGAGAGGAGATTTTCACCATCACCATGAGCAAGTACTCCAATTCTGTGATTCGACTCAAGTATGGCGGCAGGGTCACCGAGTGATTCGACGACTTTATTAGGCTGATAATCTGATATTTATCAACCAAAAAGGCGATAACCGCCATTAGGTCGCTTGGCGTATTTTCCTTAAATTTGTTCCATGACGGGAAGAACGGCGTTATTGGCTGGCGGCATTTTTTCAGCCTTATCTGTCGTCTTGGGCGCATTTGGAGCTCATGCGCTCCGCGACAAGCTCCTACCGGAACAACTACAATCTTTCGAAACCGGAGTCCGTTACCAAATCTACCACGGATTAGCTTTGATCATGATCGGCCTGTTGATGACCCGCTATCCGGAAGTATCCTGGAAATCGACTTTGCTCCTGTTCACTTCCGGAACCTTGTTGTTTTCCGGATCCATTTACCTGCTATCCACCCGGGACTTGATGGGCATTGCCTCTTGGAAATCCTTTCTCGGCCCGATTACCCCCATTGGAGGATCTTTGCTGATTGCAGGCTGGGTCACCTTTTGCATGAATGCCTGGAAAATCAAAAATTGAATAACTCTTAACAGCGCACACCGTTCCTTATGAAACGATATCTCCTGGTTGCACTTATTTCTGCTCTTGTCTCTTCCAACTATTCGTGCAAGAAGCCTCCAATGGCACGCACTGCCAACACCCGCTCGTTGGGTAAAGGCGACCCGACTGCACGTCCTTATTCCCAAGAGGCTCCAATGGCTACCGATCCAGGTGAAGGCGGTACAGCCGGAAGCGTGATGATCGCTCCAGTCGCTGAGGGCACTGCTGATACCCAAACCACTGCCACCTATCGCTTCATCGTTTCCTTTTTTTCCACTGCAAGCGGGCCTGACCGCGAATCGATGACCAACTTCGAGAACTGGTTCAGCACCTACCTGAACGATAAAAAGCTGACTGCCGACATGGATAAAATATCATGGGGAAGAGAGGGTGAAATGGATTTATGCTTCAAATTGAACGGCTGGTCTGAGCAAGACCAGACCGCATTCGTAAATGCCGCTAAAGAGCAACTAAAAAACGCTAAGCAAGTAAACATGTTTGAAAATGAACCCTGCCGTCATCAGAAAAGACCCTGATGAAGAGGTTCTGCCTTTTCAACTGCAAAAAACCAACACATGAACCAATTCGGATTGAAAGCCAAGAACGCCTCGATCGAGGACCTGGGCATCCACAATGTTTCAGATGCTTATTGGAACCTTACACCTGCTGAACTGGTCGAGGAAACCATCCTTCGCGGGGAAGGAACACTGACGGATACAGGAGCCCTGGCCGTCGACACAGGAAAATTCACCGGCCGCTCCCCAAAAGACAAGTTCATCGTTTGCGACGATAAAACGGAAAAGTCTGTTTGGTGGGGCGACATCAACATCAAATTCGACCCTGAACGCTTCGAGCGGTTGTACGAGCGCATCACCTCTTACCTTCAAGGCAAGACGGTTTATGTACGTGATGCGTATGCTTGTGCTGATCCGACTTACCGCCTTTCCATCCGCGTTGTTACCGAATCTCCTTGGCAGAGCCTGTTCGTGAACAACCTTTTCCTTCGTCCTAACAAACAGGAAATACTTGCAACCGAGAAGGCTGATTGGAACATCATCTGCGTTCCTGGCTTCGAGGCTGATCCTGCCACAGACGGTACCCGTCAAAGCAACTTCGCCGTCATCAATTTCACCCGCCGTATGATTCTCATTGGAGGAACCGGCTACACCGGTGAAATAAAGAAAGGCATCTTCTCCGTACTGAATTACGTTCTCCCTCACGATAAGAACGTGCTTTCGATGCATTGCTCTGCCAATGTGGGTGAAGCCGGAGACACTGCCATCTTCTTCGGTCTTTCCGGTACCGGAAAGATGACATTGTCTGCCGATCCCGCTCGAGGATTGATCGGAGACGATGAACATGGTTGGGCTGAAGCATCCGTTTTCAACTTCGAAGGAGGCTGTTATGCCAAGTGCGTGAACCTCTCGAAGGAGAAAGAACCACAGATTTTCGATGCTATCCGATTCGGTTCGATCGTAGAGAATACCGAGTTCATTCCCGGCACGACCACGGTGGATTACGACAATATCACCAAGACGGAAAACACCCGCGCCGCCTACCCTATCCATCATATCGATAATGCGCTGGAACCATCGGTAGCCAGTGTTCCCAAGAACATTTTCTTCCTGACCTGCGATGCGTTCGGCGTACTACCTCCGATTTCCAGATTGGATGCAGGCCAGGCCATGTATCACTTCATTTCCGGATACACAGCAAAAGTAGCCGGTACGGAAGTCGGCATCACTGAACCTACCACCACGTTTTCCGCTTGCTTCGGCAAAGCGTTCCTCCCCTTGCACCCTACACGTTACGCGGAGCTGTTGGGAGAAAAATTGAAAAAGCACAAGGTGAACGTCTGGTTAGTCAACACAGGCTGGTCGGGCGGCAGTTACGGTGTCGGCTCGCGTATCAAATTGTCCTATACCCGTGCGCTGATCACGGCAGCCTTGAACGGAAGTCTTGACAAGGTCGATTACGACCAGCTTCCTGTTTTCGGTCTGGCCATGCCTTCCACTTGTCCTGGTGTACCTACCGAAATCCTGAATCCACGCAATACGTGGACGGACAAAAACGAATACGACAACAAAGCCGCTTCCCTGGCAGCTTCATTCGTCAAGAACTTCGCTCAGTATGCCGAGTTTGCAAACGAGGAAATCCTGAATGCCGGCCCTAAGGTTGCGGTGAATGCCTGAACTATCTATTGATCAATATCGAGGTGTGCTTCGGCACACCTTTTTTTTGCAGATAAAAAAACGCAATGGCTGAGTACTTCTTCCTCGAACAACCGACTGTCGGAACCATCCGGTTGCCACTGGAGGAAGCTCGCCATCTTGTCAAGTCACTTCGAAAAGGAGTCGGCGACGAAGTCCATTTCACCGATGGCAAAGGAACGCTCATCACCGCTGTGATCGAAGTCGATGACTATGCCGATTTTTCCGCTCGCATCCTTCACTCCGAGACGGCACACGGAAAACGACCTTACACCCTGACCATTGCCATTGCACCGACCAAGAACACGGACCGTTTCGAGTGGTTCGTTGAAAAGGCCACTGAGGCGGGAATCGATACTATTATTCCATTGATCTGCACACGCTCAGAGCGTAAAGAAATGCGGACCGATCGATTGAAGAAAATAGCTGTTTCAGCGATGAAGCAATCCTGTCAGACTTACCTGCCTCATATACTCGAGCCAATACCTTTTTCAAGTATTCTGGATCATACGGCTGAACAACGTTTCATTTGTCACCTCGAAGAACATCCTGTCCAATTCACCACCGTATGCCAACCCGGCGGCCATGTGCTGATCCTTATCGGACCCGAGGGTGACTTCACCGAGGCTGAATTGCATCAGGCGAAGCAAGCC